>JAKIYJ010000082.1 GCA_022708585.1 Bacteroidota bacterium | reverse complement strand
TAAACGCAAATTATGAAAACAAACAAACAAACAAACAAATTTTATTTAACAATCATTTTACCTGTAATACAGTTGGTTCCTATTGAAATATTATAAAAATAAATACCAGAAGTAAGATTTCTGCCATCAATTTTTAAAGTATGAGTGCCAGTTGTTAAATTACCTGCATTTATGTACATAACTTCCTGTCCCATCATATTGCGAACCGAAATATTAACATTGGCAGTTTTTTTCAAATTAATATCAATATTGGTAAATTCTTTAAATGGATTAGGGTAGTTTTGATACACAATTGCATTATCATCACTGTATGTTTTAATTCCAGAAGTAAAATCTGTTTCATTAAATGTTATTCCAGTTAAGAGTTCATAAGTTGGAGGATCATCTGGAGTGGATCCAATATCAGCTGTTACAACAGGAATAATATAATCATTCCCTTGAACTATAACTCTATCTGCCACATACATAAAATAGTTATCGCCATCGAAATTTGTATTGGCAGTAAAGTTAATAACAGGTGTTTTATATCCAGTATTAATGTCATAGCCTCTTGCAAGTACATCTGGTATACTAACCATATCGGTAAATGTAGTATCAGAATCATTCCATACGCAGAATAACTTTGTACCGTCATTGGTTCTGCATGCCTGAATTCTGTGGTCCCACCCTACTGCATCATTACCAGAACCGAAACCTGATTGTGCGGCGGGAACATATTTAGTTAAAATAGTATCAACTACCCATGCATCCCAGCCTGTTGGTGTAGTATACACATCGTAAATTATTTTTGGTTCATAAACATATATATAGCCTAATGAATCAGGGTCTTTTGTAATACCAAATCCGCATCCTACAAGAGTAAATATGTGAAGGTCACCATTAGCATCCACAACAGCATCAGAACCTGAATACCAATCAATAAAATTAACCCTTGGAGTACCTGTGTATCCTAAATTAAATTGCCACCAATCATTAAGATGGCTCATAATAGTAGTGTTAGTAGTAAAATCAAAATATGGCATTGCTGTCCAGCTATTTCCCTTATCAGTTGATTTAAATATTATTGGAACAGTAGCCATATTGGGGTCAAGGCTGTCTACACCAATAATCCACATATAGCCAATAGAACCATCCTGCGACCATGCAGTATTTATGCCTGAATATACATCTATACCATCAGTAGGGGCATTAAACAATGGTACACTAACCTTACTTGTAGTCCATTGAAATCCACCTTTACCAGCATCTTCATATTTAAAATTATTCATTGCCAGATATTTGATATTATGTGCTCCATCTGCATGAGCGCCATCATCAAAATATCCCATAATATGTTGAGTGCTGTCGTCACAAGATGCAAAACCTATACGTGGAAAATATTGAGGAAATATTCCGCTGTTATCAGGATAAGCATTAAAAGTAATGTCAGTACTGTCTAATTTTGAATATGCATAATAATAAGAATCCCAGTTAGAACCACCTATTGAAGGTCCCATACAAAGAGCATAAGCATTGTCGGGATTAGTATTTGAATGCGGATTAAAAATAACTCCCGAAGGATATCTTAGCCAGTAAGAAGAGTTATCAACGGTAATATTTTTAAAAGAGGTTCCTAAATCAGAAGTAAAGGAAAAAGTAACCTGATTGCCATTACCGCCATAAGGACCACCAGCCCGGTGAGTGAACATAATAGTATTTATTCCCGGTTCATAAGTTAAACAGTTTGAATTTGATACAATAGCAGTAAAAATATTAAATGATGAAGCAAAAGGTATTTTAGATAAAGTTGTAATATCTTTTGTAAATAAATAGTTTTTAGTTTTTACCGGACCCAGTGATGGCAAAACTAATTTGTCTGTTTTATAATATGAATTATTATAAGGCATTTTGGTAGCCCTGTATTTGTCAAAAGTTGACAATTGTGCGAATAACATTGTGTTAAATGCAAACAAAACCGTAAATAGTAAAATCTTTTTCATGTCAATAAAATTTTTTTTGTTAATAAATTATTTTTTAAATGATTTTTTATCGTACAAATATAAAACATTTTTTATTATTAATTACTTTTATTAAAACATTTTTTTATTTCTTTTTTTATAATTTTTATATCATTTGTAACAGGCAGGAGATTTATCAAGTTGCATTTTGTGGTTTTACAAAATATTATAATTTGATATAAAGTTGAAGCACAATATGATAATGTGGCTGCCAGTGCTGCTCCCGATAATCCATATTCAGGTATAAGCAATATGCAAAATAATATTGTAAATATTACACCTATTGCCGAACTTATTGTATTATGAAAAGCTTTTCCACTTCCTGAAAAATAATGACTTAATATCATACCTCCTGAAATTGCCAATATTCCTGGCGACAACCATATCATCACCTGTTTAACATTAATAAAATCAGAACTAAAAATAAATACATAAAATGATTTTGGTATGACAATAATTATTAATAATAAAATAGAAGTTGCTGCCAATGATAATTTTAAAAAACCTAATGTTAGATTAATTGAATAATTTTTATCATCAGAATTTGAAATTTTTGAATAAATAATGGTTGAAAGACTTTTGGGTATATTCCAAACACTTTCTGAAACCTGTACTCCTATATTATAAACCCCTAAATTTCCCCTGCCTGTATATAAATCTATTAAATAATAAGAAAGACGGTAATTTAATAATTGTAACAAATTAGCAGTTTGAAAAATAACACCAAGTTTAAATGTTTCTTTAATAATTTTTGCAACACCTGCCAGACTTGTAAATGAAATAATTTTTTTTATATATAATGAACTGAATAAAAATGCAAATATATACGCACAATATAAAGCATAAATGTATGCATTAATACCTTTTTGTGGATAAAATTTTATAAATAACATCAAACTGATTATTAATACTATCATCTGTAACATTGAGATTATATTGTACGGCTTTATTTTTTCTTTCCCCAACATAATCATTTGATTTATTGAAGTTAATGAAAATAAAAACGCTAAAAGAAAAACATGAAAAGTATATCCAGATGGTATTAATTTGCTTATTCCTAATATTATTGATACTGGTACTGATGTTATTAATGCCCATATATAAGAAGTAATCAACAGGTTGTAAACACCGTACCTCGGTATAAGGTAAACTAAACCGCTTCCTCCTATAAAATTATTAACAAGAACTATTATGGTTATACCAAGTACAATAAGTCCTATTGTACCAGTGCCTTCAGCTCCAAATCTACGTGATATTATTATTGTAATTATAAAACTTATTAAAGCATTGACAAATCTGGTTATTATGGTTTCAGATATGTTTTTGAACATTAATTATTTTTTTTATTTATAATACTATCATACAGAGATGACAATTGTTTGCCAACATTGTCCATACTGCATTTTCCAATTATCTTATTTCTTAAATCTATTGGAGAATAGATATCAATATTATCAAGCATTTTGCTTATACTCAATGCCAAATTCTTTTCATCACCGGGTTCAACAAGAATTCCACATTCATTATCAATTATTTCACTTATTCCTCCAACTCTGGTAGATATAACAGGTTTTCCACAACTTAATGCTTCATTTATCACAACTGGAATATTTTCATAATTGCTAAAAAGTACCAATAAATGCGATTTTCCTAATGCCTCAGCAAGATCGTTATTAACTAAAAGTCCATCAAACCTGACAAATTTGTCTTTTAATCCCAATTCTGCTGCCATAACTTCCAATTTATCCTTATCCTGCCCATCTCCTGCAAGATGTAATACAAAATCTTGCCTTATATTGGTAAGTTCTTTAATAGCCCTTAATAATCCAGAAATATTTTTCGACTTGTCTTCGAAACAGGAAATATGTATTAATCTGTATGCTCCATTTTCTTTCTCAGCCGGCAAAAGTTTAAACATATCAGTATCAACAACATTATTTATGATAAAGGTATTTTTAT
Organism: Bacteroidota bacterium; assembly: GCA_022708585.1. Classification (GTDB taxonomy): domain Bacteria; phylum Bacteroidota; class Bacteroidia; order Bacteroidales; family JAKIYJ01; genus JAKIYJ01. The sequence continues at coordinate 2,770 of JAKIYJ010000082.1, read as the reverse complement.
TTTTTAAATTATGTGAAAACATTGCCTGACGAAGATTATCTGAAATTACAAGCAATGCCTTTGCGTTTGACACTATTTTTTTTGTAAAAAATTTTCTTAAAATCCCTTTGTACGTATTAACATAAGGAAGGTATCTTGACCAGTGTTCGGTTATTACATAAGGAATTCCTGAAAATATGTAAATAAAAAATGCTGGAATTGCAGCTCTGGTCAATATATTTACATGTATTATATCTGGTTTACCTGAATATTTTTTCAATATTCTCCAACCAATATTAAAAGCTCTTAAATATCTATAACTGTTAATGATTTGATTTAAAATTCTATATTTTGAATTAAAAGGGCGATAATAAACCAGAATTTCGTAATTATCATTTATATTTTTTTGTTCTGTTTCATATAATTTATCTTTTAAATACTGGTCAGCACAAACATACAAAACGTTTACTTTATCATAAAGCATAACTGCTCTGGCATGTCTTTTTACAAAAAGACCAAACATAGAATCATTTCTATTGGGATACCAGGCTGATAAAAACAGTATCTTGTGTTTTTGTACTGACATTTTAGCAGTGAAATATATACTTGAAAAAAAACATCTGGCAAATTACGAAATAATAATTGTACCATAATAATTTTTTTATCACTTGTTCTGTAATAATTTAAAAAATATTACTAATTTTGCCGTCAAAATAAATGTGTAAAACATACTAAGATATACATAAAATGAAACCAGAATTAATAAGATATGTAGAGGAAACATATATTTCACAGAGAGAATTTCCTAAATTTAAAGCAGGTGATACTGTTAGCGTAAGTTATAAAATCAAAGAAGGTAATAAAGAACGTATACAGCAATTTACCGGTGTTGTTTTACAAATTAATAGCGAAGGGAAAACTGCTACTTTTACTGTTAGAAAAATGTCGGGTAATATTGGCGTTGAAAGAATATTTCCTTTTAACAGTCCTTTTATTGATAATATAGTTGTAAATAAAAGAGGTGCAGTTCGCAGAGCAAAAATTTATTACTTACGTAAGTTTACAGGTAAAAAAGCAAAAATTAAAGAAAAAAAATTTTGATTCTTAACATACTTTTTGTTTCACATCAAATGAGTCCAGATATTGTATCCTTTTTGATGTTTATCGGTTTGTTTGGCTTTTACAAGTTTTGAAAATTTTAATCTATCTAATTTTGAAATTATTTGAGAAAATAAAGTTATATTTGTCATGAGAAAGGGGGTTTGTTTTTTTTTGTTACCTCAAAGGTAATCTTTGAGTTTAAAAAACCACCCTTTCTTTTTTAATTGTTTAAGACGCTATTGGTTTCACATATTTTCTCCACTCATTTTTTAAGTTTAATATAATCATCCATTATTAGTATTTTTGCCCTCTCATAATTTCCATTAATGGTTTTCAATTTTAAAAAGAAAAAATATGAGCAAGGAGGTTCATTAACTGCAATAACCTGGAAACGTTTTTTAAATAATTACATTTCTGTTTCAGCTTTTATTTTTATTATACTCATTTCATTGCTTTCGCTTATTGGCTATCTTATAACGCCCGATGATACTCCTTTTTCCAATACTCAAAATATAGAAATAGCTGCTAAAAAACCAGGTTTTAAAGTACAAATGCTATTAATAAGAAAAAATCAAATTAATAAGAAAAGCAATTTTTTTCATAAAATGCTTTTTGGACAGGAATCTGAATTCATATATTGTCCTTTTGACTCATATTATTTTTCAAATGACAGTATTTATATTGAAGAGATAACAGGTGATATTCCTAATAATGGAGTTTTTATTCCCTATAATATAGCTGACGTTGTTTACGCTTTAAATCCTGAAAATACAACTGTTACCAAAAAAACCGATAATATTGAATTTTTTGATATTAATGATAATAAACAAAATATACCGATTAATAGTTTAATTAATACAATAAAAGACAAATATATTATAACTAAAACTTTTTTATTAGGTACAGATCGTTTTGGACGCGATATGCTCAGCAGACTTATAATAGGTGCAAGAGTTAGCCTGTCGGTTGGCTTAATTTCAGTATTGATAGCATTAACAATTGGCATTTTACTTGGGGCAATAGCAGGTTACTATGGAGGAAAAGTTGACCAGATTATTGTTTGGCTAATCAATGTTGTCTGGTCTATACCTACACTTTTACTGGTTATTGCAATTACTTTTGCACTTGGAAAAGGTTTCTGGCAAATTTTTGTAGCAGTTGGATTAACAATGTGGGTTGATATAGCACGTGTTGTTAGAGGACAGGTTATGAGCATAAAAGAAAAAGAATTTGTTGAAGCAGCCAGAGCATTGGGTTTTAAAAATAATAGAATTATCTTTAAACATATTTTGCCTAATATATTAGGACCTGTATTTGTAATTACTGCTTCTAACTTTGCTTCAGCAATTTTAACCGAAGCAGGGCTTAGTTTTCTTGGAATTGGTGTACAACCTCCTATGCCTTCATGGGGAACTATGATTAGAGAACACAGTGCCTATATTGTGATCGGTTCTCCATGGCTCGCAATATTACCTGGTATTGCCATAATGCTTACTGTTCTCTCCTTTATGCTAATTGGCAATGGACTTCGTGATGCTATGGATGTTAGAATGACTGACACTAAATAGAGTTTGTCCATAATGTCCGATTTCATCGTTATTCTCAGCCTTCAAATCAGTTATGTACTTTAGTACACTCCTGATTTTCAGGCTATCGAAACCTCGAACTCGAACATTCTGAAACAAACTCT
>JAKIYJ010000081.1 GCA_022708585.1 Bacteroidota bacterium | reverse complement strand
CAAGAAGGGTTTACCTGTTTGAGCGAACGAAGTGAGCGAGTTTGTAAACCCTAAAAGGGGGTTGCGTAGTTTTATCAAATCATTTCCACAGCGGTGATTTTTCTTTTCGCCATTTTCTTTGTATGGTAGACAAAGAAAATGGCATAATTATTTTGATAAAATAAAAGAATTCATATATAAATTAATTAAAAACATAGATAAATTTAATTAGAATTTGATTTATAGACTTTTCAGAGTGAACTCAACTATATTTTTTCAAACAATTATTGGACTATCATATAATTCACTTTGATATAATATATAAACAGATAAAAAAATGCAAATCTCAAAAACAAAATGTAAGAGTCAAAAAGACTGAATTCAAAAGATGTTCGCGATTATTCAGGTAGGGTAATATTGCAAAATCCAGAAGATTTGCAGGAGAAAAATAATGTTTCTTATAAAATTTGAGATAATTCTCTGATAAAATTTTCAACAAATGCAGGTCTAAGTGCAATAGTGAAAACGATGCCAAATACTGCTCCCCAAAAATGAGCGTCATGACCTGTATTATCTTTACCTTTTTTACTCATATATGCTGAATAAATAAGATAAAGAATGCCAAATAAAACGGGAGAAATAGTTACAGGTATAGGGAAAATCATAATTCCACCCTGAAAAGGATTAATTATTATACTTGAAAAAATTACTGCTGAAACAGCACCTGATGCACCTACAGAGGCATACCATTGATCATTTTTATGTTTACTGTAAGATGGTACCACAGATAAAACAAGTCCAAAAATGTATAGTAAAATATAATAATAACGCCCCAATACCGGGAAAAAATGTGTATAAGCATTTTCAACAAAATCGCCGAAAGAATAGAGTACAAACATATTTATAAGAAGATGTACCCAATTGGCATGAAGTAATCCATAAGTAATAAATCTATAATATTGATTTGATTCATAAATTACATAAGGATTAAAAAGCATACGGGAAAATAATTCTCTATTGCTAAAAGCAATCATTGAAAACACAGTAGTTATAACTATTATTATTATTGTTATTGAAAATCCCATTTTATAATTTTGTTACAAAATTATAAAAATTAATATGCGGATTAACAAATTCGTTAATCAATGCTATTAGGAAAATTATTTTTTTTAAATATAAATTCAACACTGGCACTTGCGTGAAATAATGATGCTAAAAAATCAGTGATAATAAAAAAAGGAAAAGATAAAACAAAAAATATTTTTTGTAATAAGATACTAATTCTGGATATATCTTTTACATATTCCTTATTACCTTTAAAATATTCATACAATACTTCTCTTTTTTTACAAATTATATTCAGAATACTTTGAATAGCTGCATAAGGATTTTGTTCTATACACATATATTTTATTTTAACAGGCATATAACCTTTCGATTTCATCAGTGATACAAAAACTTCTGGGGGGAAAAAGAAAAGATGTCGAGGAGGATCAAGATGTAACCATTTACCTTTAAAAAATTTTGCCTGCCATGAAATAATATTGGGAAAAGAAAAGACAAGGATAGCATTAGGCTTTAAAATTTTTCCAATAACATCAAGCATTATTTCAGGATTATCAAGATGTTCAAATACATGGAACAGAAATATTGCATCAAAAAAATTGTCACCAAAATCATTTTCATCAAGATAACCTTTTTTTATATTTATATTTTCTATTTTACTTGCTCTTTTATATGAAATTTCGCCAGGTTCAATACCATAAATATTATGTTTACCTAATTTATTCATATAACCTAAAAATTTTCCATTTCCACAACCAATATCAAGTATTGTACTTTGATGTTTTAGATATTTATTAATACGTTTAGCTTTCAGATAACGTAAATAATCTATCGCTTTTTCAATTATTCCTTCACCAAATTTATTTTTTTGAAAACCATAATAAGAAACATCATAGGCTTTTTTCAAAACATCTTCATCAGGATGAGGGGATAAATAATAAGCTTTACAATGCGCACATTTTCTTATTTCATATTTGTTACCATATATGGATTGAGTCTCAAAACAAAATTCTCCATCATCGGCTGTATTACAATAACCACAAATATTGTTATTATCTGTAATTTTCACAAGTTAAAAATTAATAGTATAGTGATAAAATCATTGTAACAACTGACATTCCACAACTTATAAACAATCTGCCAAAGTATCAATTTTCATATTTCTTGAACCTTTAAGCAAAATAGTATAATTGGCCAGAACATTTTTTTTCAACCATTTATGAGCCGAGTTTGTATCAGGAAAGGATATAAAATTCTTTTCAGTATTGAGATTGTAAAAATTTTCACCAACAAGTATAACTTTTTTAAAATTAAATTTTTTAATAAAATCAATAATATTTTTGTGTTCCTCAATTTTGTAGTTGCCCAGTTCGAGCATATCGCCTAAAATCAGAGTTTTATTGACAAAATCTGAAAGAGCAAAACTTTCAATCGCTGCCTGCATACTTGTAGGATTTGCGTTATATGCATCCATTATAAGTACGTTATTTTTTGTTTTAATATATTGAGATCTATTGTTTAAAGGATAATAATTTGTTAAAGCATAAGATATACTTTGTGATGGAACATTAAAATATGCCGCTACACATACAGCAGCAGCAACATTTTCAAAATTATAATTACCAGCCAGATTTGTTTTAGCGAAACCTGTATTATTGTTATATCTCCATTGGATTTCAGGGTATATGGACTTTGACATATTGTATACCTTACAATCAGATTCTGTATTTGAGCCATAAGTGATTTTTCTGTAATTTTTTGATAAATTCATAAGTAATTTATTATCCGCATTCACAAAAAGCAATTTCCCATTTTGATTAACAAAATCGTATAATGCTTTTTTGGTTTCAACAATATTTTCATAAGTTCCAAAACCTTCCAGGTGTGCTTTACCTATATTAGTTATAATTCCATAGTCAGGTTTTGCAATAGAGCACAGTTGAATTATTTCACCAGGGTGATTAGCTCCCATTTCGGTTATAATTATTTCACAGTCATCATCAGCTGAAAGTATAGTTAAAGGTAGTCCTATATGATTATTAAAATTTCCTTTATTAGCTATTGTTTTGTATTTTTGAGACAAAATTTCCTTTACAAGTTCTTTTGTAGTGGTTTTCCCATTTGTACCAGTGATGCCAATAACTTTTGCATTTAAAGAATTTCTATATAGCAAAGCTAATTGTTGTAAGGCAGTCAATGAATTTTCAACATAAATAATTCTTTCATCTGTTACATTATTAATATTATCAGTGATAGCAAAAGATGCACCTTTATTAATAGCATCTTTAACGAAATCATTTCCATCAAAATTATCTCCTTTTAATGCCCAAAAAATAGAGTCTTTAATAATATTTCTGGAATCAATTGAAATAACAGGATATTTAAGAAAAAGTTTATATATATATTCTAAGTTATCAAGCATAATTAAACATATAAATTAAGAGTTCACTCTGAAAAGTCTATAAATCAAATTTTAATTAATTTATTTATATTTTTAATTAATTTATCTATGGAATTAATTTTTTATCAAAAAAAATAATTCAAAATAAAAATGACTTTTCAGAGCATATTCAATTAAAAAAAACCCCATTAACAAAAAAATGTCAATGGGGTAAAAGTTATAAATGTTCATAAAAATCAGTAATTACCTACTGGGCTGCCTGTCCTTGTCATAGCACAACGAAATCCTATATATTCGGTAGCCTGGTCTTCATCGAGGAATCTTTTAGTTCCGGGGCTTAACCAGTAAGCGCCATCTTTCCATGATGCTCCTTTATAAATTCTGGCTTTATCATTTATCATTGAAGTAACACCATAATCATACATCAGGGCTTTCCTTGTTTGAATGGTTTCTTCATCTTTTTCATTTTCAGATTTTTCGTTATAGTAAATACTTGAAGTAAAATCTCCATCAAGGTAGTTAATATTATTGGCTTTACGGTAGTTTCGTCTACCTTCTGTGCTTTTAACACTAACTTCTTCCCATCTAATTCTTCCGAGTGAGTCTTTTTCTGCAATAGCAAGTTCTTCATCAAGTACTTTGGTTTTGAAAACATTTCCTCTATACGGTCTAAAATCGGATACATCTTCGGGAGACAGCGGTCTATAGACATCCAATACCCATTCAGAAACATTGCCAGCCATATTATATAATCCATAGTCATTAGGCCAATATGAATATACTGGTGTAGTAATATCACCCTTATCGTTCAAACTGCCTGCAACGCCCATCATATCTCCACGTCCTCTTTTGAAGTTTGCTGCAAATTGTCCTAAATACTTATAATTATCATTACGGGTAATATGTCCGTTCCATGGATAAATTCTTCTTTCTATAACACGTTCGTATAAGGTGTTACCAATAAGACCCAAAGCAGCAAACTCCCATTCGGCTTCGGTTGGAAGTCTGTAACGTGGTAATAGTATGCCGTCTTCCATTCTTACTTTTCGAGTACCACTTCCATTAGGATTCAAATCAATAAGATCATTTTTAACAATACCTTCATATTGACCTGCGAGATAAGCCTCAGTATTAAAGTTGTTTTCATTTTGTTGATCAGGGTCAACTCTAAGAATACCTTCTCTAATAAGTATATATTCATTTACTCTATCGGTTCTCCAGGCACAATAATCATTAGCCTGTTTCCAGTTAACACCAACGACGGGATAGTCGCGATAGGCAGGATGTCTCAAATAATATTCAACATAAGGTTCATTGTATGCCAGTGGGCTTCTCCATACGAGGGTATCAGGCAAAGCTTTTTTGTATACCATAGGGTAATCGGTACCAAACACTCTATGCAACCAATAAAGGTATTCAAGATAATCGAGGTTTCTTACTTCGGTTTGGTCCATATAAAAAGAAGATACAGTAATTCTTCTTGGAATATTATCCCAGGCATAAGGAATTTCCTGTTCAGTTCTTCCCATAACAAAAGTACCGCCTTCGATAAATACCAAACCAGGACCGGTTTCCTGTTCAGAATAAGGTACTACTTCAAAGCCTCCATTTTTAGGATTGTTATATTCCCATCCTGTGGTAGGAGAATAATCCTTTTTGCAGGATTGAAAGAACAAAGTGATTGTCAATATTGACAAGAAACAAGTAATTTTTTGCTTTTTATTAATCATATTATATAATAATTTTATGTAACACTATTAAAACTAAAAAGACGGGCAATTTATTGTACGAATTCTTTTTTTAGCAGGTTTACAGTCAAATTGAAAAGTAAATGAAAATTCATGAGCTCCACCTGATGCGTTGGAAAGTTTGGATACAGTAATGTCATAACTGTATCCAAATTTAAACATTGGCTGTTCAAATCCAACAAGTAAAATAAGAGCGTCAGGATTTTGAAAATTTTGTCTGAACCACATTCCGCCAACAAAAGGGTATTTGTTCAAATACAATCCATAATTCATTTGCTGGAAATTTTGTTGTTGCATATACAATAAATTTGGTGATAATGTAGGATCTTCCAATTTGCGACGGTGATAATGTCTGGCACTACTTTTTAAATTTATCACTCCTCCAACATGAGCGGTAATTTTCATAGGAAGTTTGCTAACACTAATAAAACCTTCGTCAGGTTCAGTAAGATGATGAACAGCAACACCACCATATATGTTTTCACTATAGCCTAATATACCCACAGAAAAATCGACAGCCTGTTTTTTTAAATCGGGCTGTTTTTCATTTGTGTTATATACAAAACCATGTTTTGGGTCAATTTGATCCCCAAAGGTTAATTTTTCCCAATCCAGATTTTTTTGAAAATATGTTGCCTGAAAACCTGTTTTAATAGAAAAAAATCTGTTGACTGTCAGCTTATAAGAATAAATTCCACTGACAGTATTAGTTACTAATGTACCTTCACCGGCTCTATCAGTATTTACAATAAGACCAACTCCTCCAGAAATAGCATCAAAGTGTTGATCATAAGAAGCATTATAAGTTACATAAGTACCTGATATTGAAGGCCATTGATTTCTGTAATTCATTATTAACCTTGGGCATATAGCAGTACCAGCAAATGCCGGATTCAAATATAAAGGATTAGCATAAAATTGCGAAAAATGAGGATCCTGCCCCTTTACCGACAATGTTGATATAACTAATACAATTGTGGTTAATGCTATGATTATTTTTTTAACCATATTAACTCGAATAATAGATATAGATTAATGTATTTATACAATTCAATGCAAATTTAATTAAAAAAGATACAATATTACAAAAATATTTTTATATTTTAATATTTTTTATATAAATTTTTATGTTGCAATTTTTATGATATTTATACATAATATTTTTATTAAAGTTTCAATTTTTTCAATTTTTATAACTCAATTACACAATATTTTTAATTTTGTTATTGTTATATAATGAAATGATTTTTAAATGAGAACTAATTCAAAAACCTGCTATTTACAGTTTCTTATTTTCTTTGTTTTTTTATTTACTTTTTTTAATTCTCAATCTCAAAGTAAAGATATTGGCAGAAAAATTAACTGGAACTACTGCAATTTACCTTATTTCATCAACGACACTACATATTATCAAAATGGTTTATGTTTTGAAAATAATATTATTAATATATCTGAATATGGTTTACTTCCCATTTATTATGAAGAATTTCCTGTTGTTAATAATTTATTTGATATAGAAATAAAAAATTTAATCTTCAAAAATCTTAATTTTGAAGAATTAAATTGCATTTCTGAT
>JAKIYJ010000080.1 GCA_022708585.1 Bacteroidota bacterium | reverse complement strand
TTACAAGACAACACACCTACTTTTTGGGCAGGGCTAAAATTCTTTAATGTTTACGGTCCTAACGAATATCATAAAAACAGAATGGCATCTGTAGTTTTTCATGCTTATAATCAAATTATTAAAACAGGCAAAATGAAACTCTTTAAGTCTCATAATCCTGCTTTTGAAGATGGGAAACAATTACGCGATTTTATTTATGTTAAAGATATTGTTGATATATGTTATTTTTTGATGAAGAATAAAATCGCATCGGGTTTATATAATGCCGGTACAGGTAAAGCCGATACATTTTTAAATCTTACAAAATCTGTTTTTAAAAGTTTAAATATGCCCGAAAATATTGAGTTTATTGAAACTCCCACTGATATTCGTGATAAATATCAATATTTTACCCAAGCCGATATGAGTAAATTGTTAGCACAGGGCTATGACCGCCCTTTTTATTCTTTAGAAAAAGGTGTAGAAGATTATGTTCAGAATTATCTGATGATTAATTCGTATTTTTAATTTTCTTTACCAATATTATCTTTAATTTCTAATAAAAAATCCTTAATTTTTTTTAAGCTGATAATTACATCCGATTTTTGCATAGTTACTGAACGGTTTGCATTTAGCTTATCTTTAGCTCCCTGAATAGTATAACCTTGTTCTTTAATAAGATGATAGATAGTATGAAAATTATCTACATCTTGTTTGGTAAAAAGTCTGTTACCCTTTTTATTACGATGTGGTTTAATAATATCAAATTCATTTTCCCAAAACCTTATTAATGAAGTTTTTACATTGAACATAGCAGCGACTTCACCAATAGTATAGTAAATTTTTTCCTCCTTTAAACAATCTAATTGCATCTATTATAATTGATAATAATATTTAAATAACATTATGATAAAGACTGATTAATTTTTGAAGCTTTTTTAAGCATTATTTGATATTCTTCCGGAGTTAAATCATTGTAAAAATAATGAACAGGATTGATTTTTTTCCCATTTTTAACTATTTCATAATGTAAATGTGGACCTGCAGATAGTCCCGTATTTCCAACATATCCAATTAATTCTCCACGCTTAACCTGTTTACCAGGCTTAACTACACTTTTACTTAAATGTGCATAAACACTTTGATAACCGTAACCATGATCTATTGTTATTACAATACCATAACCACTTTGCTTACTTTCTGGCTGAATTACCTTCCCATCACCAGTAGCATAAACAGGGGTCCCCGGCTTTGCTGTAAAATCAATACCTGTATGAAGCCGTAATGTTTTATATATGGGATGAATTCTATATCCATAACCAGAAACTAATTGTGCCTTATTTTTTGAAATAGGTTGAATGGCAGGTATACTTGATAGCATCGCAGATTTATTTTTAACCATTTCTGAAACTTCATCCAATGATTTTGACTGTACGTATAATTGCCTTGCAATTTTATCTATTTTTTTTGTGGTTTCAATTATAAGTTCCGAATTATCGTAACCTTTTAAAGAATTATATCTTTCAGCACCCCCAATTCCTGCCTCACGAACACTTGATGGCACTGGCTCTGCTTCAAATATTACTCTGTATATGTTGTCATCCCTGTTTTGTATATCTTCCAAAACCGTATTGAGCTGTTCTATCCTTGCATTCAAAAGTTTAAACTGTAATTCATACTGACTTATTTCCCTTTCCAGCATTTTTTCTTTTGGAGAATCTATGAAATTAAAGGCAAATACTATAACTACTGCCGCAAAAACAATCCCGCATAATATAATGTATAGTAAATGACTTATTTTTTCTTTAAAAGTTATTTTTACCTTTTGAAAAGAAAGTGATTTAGGGTCAAAATGATACCTGATTTTTTTCCTCTCCTTTTTCATAACATTTGCAATTTTTTTATTGAAAAATTATTTTAATACTTGAGTCTACTCCAAAAAGTCTATAAATTAAATCATAATTAAAATTATCTATATTTTTAATTAATTTGTCTATGAAATCAGTTAATTTATTTTATCAAAAAATAATTTAAAATAAGAATGACTTTTCAAAATGAACCCATACTTTAAAAGTTCATTCTGCAAAACTAATAAAAAAATCTAAATTTGCAAACTTATTTTTGATTTATTTAGTATTGAATATTGAATATACTCCGAAAAGGTTATAAATTTTATTGTAATTAAAATTTGTCTGTATTTTATGTTAATTTACTTTACTCTCCTGAATAATTCAATGTTAAAATAATTTTTCGTAGTGGACTCAATATTAAAAATTTAATTTTTTTTTTAAGATTCTTTTAAATAACAACAAAATTTTCTTATGAAATCAGTTGAAATCAGGCAGAAATTTTTAGATTTTTTTAAAAATAAGGGGCATCAAATTGTACCTTCTGCTCCTATTGTTTTAAAAAATGATACTACTCTTATGTTTACTAATGCTGGTATGAACCAGTTTAAAGATATTTTTTTGGGTAATATTCCTCCTTTTGCTCCCAGGGTGGCTAATACCCAAAAATGTCTTAGAGTATCTGGAAAACATAACGACCTTGAAGAGGTGGGACTCGATACATATCACCATACTATGTTTGAAATGCTTGGCAACTGGTCTTTTGGCGATTATTTTAAAAATGAAGCTATTGAATGGGCATGGGAACTGCTTGTTAATGTTTATGGTATTGACAGTAATATTATTTATGCAACATATTTTGGCGGTGATGATACAGAACATTTAACAGCTGATATACTGTCAAAAGAATTATGGGAAAAATTTTTGCCACCTGAAAGAGTTATTGCTGGTTCAAAAAAAGATAACTTCTGGGAAATGGGGGATACCGGCCCCTGTGGACCTTGTTCCGAAATTCATGTAGATTTAAGAAATGAAGAAGATAAAAATAAAATACCTGGTTATAAACTTGTTAATGCAGGACACCCACTTGTAATTGAAATCTGGAACCTTGTTTTTATCGAGTTCCAAAGAATGAACAATGGGAAATTGCAAAATCTTAACCAAAAACACGTTGATACTGGTATGGGACTTGAACGACTTTGTATGGTTTTGCAAGATAAAAAATCTAATTATGATACTGATATCTTTCAGACTCTGATTGGCAAAATCTCTGAATTGTCAGGGAAAGAATATGGAAACGATCCTAATGTTGATATTGCAATGAGAGTTGTTTCAGACCATATAAGAGCTGTAGTTTTTTCTATTGCTGACGGACAATTGCCTTCTAATAATAAAGCAGGTTATGTCATAAGAAGAATATTACGCAGGGCTATTAGATATGCTTATACTTTTCTTGATTTAAAAGAACCTTTTATGTTTGAACTTGTTGATGTGTTGTCAAAACAAAACTGTAATATTTTCCCTGAACTTGAAACTCAAAAGGAAATGGTTAAAAAAGTTATTATTGAAGAAGAACAATCTTTTCTGAAAACTTTGTCTTTTGGGATTCAAAAATTTGATAATTATTTAAAAACAAATCAAAATATTAAATTAGTTGATGGCAATTTTGCATTTGAACTTTTCGATACTTATGGTTTCCCTGTTGATTTAACCAGACTTATGGCAAAAGAAGCCGGAATAGATGTTGATATGGATGGTTTTGAAAAATGTATGAATGAACAAAAAAAACGTTCCAGAGATGATGCACAGATAAATACACTTGATTGGATTGTATTAGCCGAAAATAAGGATTCTAAATTTGTAGGATATGATACTTCTCAATCGGAAGTTAAAATTATCAAATATAGAAAAATTAATTTCAAGGGAAAGGAAATGTATCAACTGGTTTTTGACCAAACTCCCTTTTATGCCGAATCTGGTGGACAGGTAGGTGATACTGGATATATTATTGACAGTAAAGGCAACATTACTTATATAATGGACACAAAAAAAGAAAATAACCTTACAATACACTTTTCAGATATATTGCCCGAAAAACCTGATGCTAATTTTTTAGCCGTTGTTGATATAGAAAGAAGACAAAAAATTACCAATAATCATACTGCGACTCACTTGATGCATTATGCTTTAAGACAAATTTTAGGCAAACATATCGAACAAAGAGGCTCGCTTGTCGAAAGTGATAAATTGAGATTTGACTTTTCCCATTTTCAAAAATTGAAATATGAAGAAATAATAAAAATTGAAAATCTTGTTAATGAACTAATTCGTAAAAATATACCTCTGACAGAATTGCGTGATGTCCCATTAGAACAGGCAAAATCAATAGGTGCAATGGCTTTGTTTGGTGAAAAATATTCTGAAAGGGTTAGAGTAATTAAATTCGATGATTCTATTGAACTCTGTGGCGGATTGCATGTAAAAGCTACTGGACAAATTGGTTATTTTAAGATTATTTCTGAATCTGCAATAGCAGCAGGAATACGTAGAATTGAAGCAGTTACTGGCAAAACCGCAGAAGATTATGTTAATGCAAAATTAGATCTTCTTAATAATATTTATACTTTACTGAAAAATCCTCCTGATATTCTTAAAGCCATCACTCAAATGAATTCAGAAATAAGTTTATTAAATAAAAAAATTGAAGAACTTAATAAAGAAAAAACTCTTGCCTTAATTCCTACTCTTGCCAATCAAATGATTAATATTGAAAGAACTAATTTTCTGACAATACAATTAGATTATCCGCCTGATACAATTAAAGATTTACTATATGCTTTTAGAAGTAAATACGACAATTTTATATTGATAATCGCAAGTAATTATGAAAACAAGGCGATGCTGTCGGTTATGTTGTCAGACGATGTTTTAGATAAAGGTCTTGATGCATCTGTTATTGTTAAATTACTTGCAAAAGAAATCGATGGAGGAGGAGGAGGACAAAAATTTTATGCTGTTGCAGGAGGTAAAAAAACTGATGGTATTACTAAAGCACTTTCTATGGCAAAAGAAATAATAACCGAAATATTGCTAAAATCATCTTGAAAGTTTATCAATTAATATAAGGCAAAAACTCAAAAAGAATCGTAATTAGAGTTTGTCCATAATGTCCGATTTCATCGTTATTTTTAGCCTTCAAATCAGTCATACACTTTAGTACACTCCTGATTTTCAGGCTATCTAAATCTCGAACTCGAACATTCTGAAACAAACTCTTGACTTTATGGACAGACACTAATTATAATGAGAAAAAGAATCTCAAAACTAAAAAGAAGAATTCAATAATATTTGCTTTTACTTAAATAATTTCAGTTATTTAGACATCTGTAATTGTAAAAACACGAAAAGCAATTGAAATATTGTTGTTTATCTATATAAGGTAATATGACCAGTATATATATGTTTTTTACCATTAAGTTCCTTTAACTTTATTATCCATGAATACACATCTTCTTGCACGGGATTACCATTTAAAGTGCCATCCCATCCGTGATTTATATCTCTTGTACTGAAAATTTCCTTGCCCCATCTATCATAAATATATAATTCGTATTCATCAGGATCAATTTTAACCCCCTGTGGTCTCCAGACATCATTTATCCCATTGCCATTAGGAGTAAAAGCATTGGGAGCCCAGAACATAAAATCTTGAAGTATTGTTATGTTATTGCTTGTTGAATCTATACATCCTTTATCAGATATAGCGACCAGAGTAACTAAAAATGTTCCATCAGACAAGTATGTATGTAGAGGTAATGGTATAGTAGCAGTATTATTGGGAGAAACAGGTTCTCCAAAATTCCAATTCCAGTAATAAGTATATAAAGACTGGTCATAGAAGTAAATTGTAGAATTCAGAGTAGAACCTGGATTTGGAACAGCTGAAAAAACAGGCACAGGTTTAGGGTAAACTTCTATCATATTGGAATAAATATATGAATCTTTGCAACCATCAGAAGTAGTCACTGAAAGAGAAACAGTGAAAAGCCCATGATCATTAAATATATGTGTAGGATTTTGTTGATTGGATGTGTTATTGAAACCCGATGTGGGATCTCCAAAATTCCATGACCACGAATATATAGTTGGAGTAGATAAATCAGTAAAATTAACAGTTAAAGGTTGGCATCCAGAGAATATATCTGCTGTAAAATTTGCATCAGGAGTAGGATAGACTGTAACAACAACAGAAGAGTTTGTTACCGGGGTAGTACAATTATCAGTTACTGTAACTGAATAAGTTGTTGTTGTGTGTGGATAAACAGTTACAGTGCCTGAATTGCTTGTAATGCCATTATCCCATGTATATGTATAAGGTCCACCATTACCACCTGTACCTATGGCAATCAGGGTATTAGGATCACCATCACATATAGCAGGAGGATTAGCTGTAACAGTTAGAGATAAAGCAGGGTAAACTGTCATAGTTAATGATACAGGTCCATCAGAGCAATTATTAGCATCAGTTACAGTAACATTATAAGTGGTAGTAGTAGATGCTGTTACATTAAATGAAGTGCCAGTTCCCAGTCCATTATCCCAGTTAAAAGTGTAAGGAGGTACGCCGCCTGTTGCAGAAGCGCCAAAGGTGACTGATTCATTAATGCAAGCATAAAAGTTGCCTGTGGTTGAAAGTACAAGTTGTGGAGGTTGATTAATATTTATACTTGCAGTAGTATCACAGCCTTTAGCATCTGTAATAGTTACCAGATAGTTTCCTACGGTTAAGTTAGAGGCAGTGGATGAAGTAGAAACATTGGGTGACCATAAATAATTATAAGGAGGAGTCCCTCCAGATGCACTTATGGTAATTGAACCGTCGCTGTCGCCAAAACAAAGCAAGTCAACAGTGGAATATGTATAAGTTAATAATGGAGGTTGATTAATTGTAATCTGGCTTACACTTT
>JAKIYJ010000079.1 GCA_022708585.1 Bacteroidota bacterium | reverse complement strand
TGAAAAAAAACAAATAAGCATCCGCTTAAAATATAGTGTGTTCCCTGTTGATTCTACTCCCATTACGATGGGTTCTTTATATGTAGTGCGTTTGCAATCATCAATAAAACTTAGTATCCCTACCTCACCTGTCCTATAGTCACGGTATCGCCCTGTGGTAGCATTATAGGCTGTGAATCTGTTCTTGTGTAAATCAAATCGTAGGTAGTTCATATGTACCCCCCTGTTTAAAAGTTTTATAGTATTATTTGAACAGGGCCTCTTCGGTGTAGCTTCATCCTCCTATCCTACCTTGCAGGTCATTGAATAGTACGGTTATAGTTACTCATTATCCTTCCCGGCCTTTTTGACCACATATCATGACAAACGGTAACCTGCCTGTGAATATCGTTACTATGAACAGATTTTTGCTTTCCACCGTAACTATTTAGACTTTTTTATCATTCCTCCTTAAGTATTTAATCTACACAACAACTATGTTGACATATAGGGTGGGTAAGCTTGAAATTGAATTTATTTTCTATAGTCAGAAATTACTAATTTAAATTTATCAAAAATAGGTTTAAAATTGTCAAAATTTATATTTGACATATTTTCCTTAATGACTTTTTCAGAGAATATTTTTTTACCATATTCAGATTCATCGCCATGCAATTTTTTTGGATTAAAGGGCTTGCCGTTGATTTTAGTTTTTAGAACTTTATCCTCAAATAACTGTTCAATCTCGAGACCCTTTTTATCACTAATATAGACTACATATAAATTATCTACAACCTTACAAAATGGATCATTAAAATCTTTTTTCTTTAATAATTTTTGAATTTCATCGGTGCCATCATCTGTATCTAAAAGTAAAATAACGGGATAATTCATTCCTTCACCTTTGAAGCGTTTCATGTACTTTTGTTGATAATACTCAATTATTACTTTTAAAGCTGATGTTCCTTCTGGTATAGCAAAAACATCTTTCAAATTCTTAGACATGCGAAGAAAAGAAATTTTGTATTCAAATTTATTATCTTTTTTTTCAATCAATTCATTATATTGACTCTCAAGATTTTCTAATGCACACTTGATATACGTTTTGTCAGTGCCTCCTTCGAAAATTACTAAGGGCATACAAAGTGAAAAAAAATGTTTATAAAAGAGAAATTCTCTATATAATTTGGTTATTGCATTTGGATTATATCTTCGTTTATTTGTTGCATCTTTGCGATTTTTTTTACTTTTTATTTGATAGATGAAGCTTAATATTCCCTCAAGTTGATGTAATGAACCTTTTATTTCATTATCTTTAATTGTTTCCAATTCATAACTTTCATTACTTTCGTTAATTGATGGCATTTTTTCTATATAAAACTCACCTGATTGAAATAGTGAGTGGCACATAGATCTTGCTTTTTTGTAATATTCTTTTTTAATATTAACAAATTTATTAACAACAAGACCGGTAGTAGTTTGTCGGGATGTTCTATATTGCATATTTGTTTTATTGATATTTATATAAAAACCAACCTTTTCAATTTCATTTTTTAATGTATCACCTGCAGTCCAATGGTTATTTTCTGTATTCAATGCAATTTGACTTGGAAAGTCTTTTTTATTCGTAGAAAAAGTTAAATCGTCTGCATATCTAGAGTATGTACATTTTGCTTTCTTAGCTAACTGAACCATCCTAATATCTAAAAGATGACCTATCAGGTTCGATATAATTGGTGAACAAGGGCTCCCTTGTGGCAATTCATTATTATGGCAAGCAATTTGAGCTATAACAGTTGCAACTTTATGATGTAACGCAAAGTGCTTATTTTTAATAAAAAATCCATATACTCTGCCAAAGTTAATTGAAGGGAAAAAATTGAATAGATCAACATTAAAAACATATCGTTTGTTTTTGTGCTTGATAGCATTTTCGAAAATAGATTGTTTTTTTAGAAAACCATGGGAGATTGGTTTGTTGTTTTTATTGATTTCATAATAACATTCATATAATAAATCCGATAAATGTTTCTGTAAAAGTTTCAATTTATCAGTTGGAGCTTTAATGTCTCTTTTCCCCCCCATTTTTTTGGGGATTGAAAATTCGGTATATTTCTTTTCTTCTGGAATTTTATATAAAATATATGCAAAACCTTTGGGACTATAACCAAGAAGATTTGCAAGGTCTGATAATGATTTTGATTTTTTTAATTTTTCATATTTTGACATGACGTATAATTTTACAATAAAAATGGCTCATAGGCACTCCTATGCGATGATGACTATAAGTAACATACCTATAACCAGCAAAAAGAGAATTAAGCAGCAACGTAGCCTAACTTTGGTTTCTTATATTGCGATACACAATATTAAATCTGCCTATGAGCCATGCTAAATAAATATTTGTAATGCATATCTGTCAAGTAAAATATTAATGTTCAATATATGATATCCAGTTAGACCGGCCCTGTACGCCACGAGGCGTGTGTATATAAAAATAAATCCATCGGGTGAGATGCCCGGATTCTCCCTTATTTCTGTTCGGGAGTCAAGCAGTTTTACTGCATGAGGAGGTAACAAATCGTGTAGAGTGTAAAATGAGCGGAGATATGAGCCGTAATACAAATGAACCTCATTGAGCCTCGTTACAGAATTGGTGGTGGCCAGACTGTCGTGGTTGTTGAAGTCCGCTGTCTCACGCTGTAAAACAGAAACTGGCTTAATGCCTGTAGCGTGAGAACCATCCGGGGTTGCACGGGGATGGCGCTTATCTCGATGGTTGCGCATGAACGTGGGGGACCCTTATTGTTGGAGTTGACGACTCCAGTCTTCTGATTCGGACACGGATGTAAATGAATCAAGAGATGGCAATAAGTGAGTCGGAGGAGCCCATAGTAGTGAAGATACCGGGGACATTATAACCCCGGAGGAGCGAAGGGGCTCTACTATGAAGGATATTTTCAAAGAAAGGAGGATTTCCACAATGGCGAAAGAAAGTAACCCAGAAAAGAAACGTAATAGGTCAGAAATGACCGTTGACGAGCGAGTTCGAGACTTTCAGAGAAAGCTATATTGGAAAGCCAAACAGGCAGAGATACCGATATGCCTATTGTCGTGGGACGTTCGGGAGGTGGAAGAGCCAGTATGGCCTCATCGATCCAGAATCATATGGTCTTTCAGACACTGTGAAAGCTTGAGACGAAATTCATAGGAAAGCCGTATGCGGGAAAACTGCACGTACGGTTTGACTATGGGGTCCGGTAAAACTCATATTGAGGGGAGCCGGACTCTACTCTACGAAGTACGAGCATAATGTGATAGTTAAAGCACTACATGTCTTATGTTAATTCTTTATATAATTCTTGTATTTCAGAGAGAGCTTGTCCCAAAATCTGTTGAAAATGAGTGGCATCTCCCGGGGCATTAGGGTATAACGCCCCAAAACAACAATAACAACAACAGGAGATACCATAATGAAGCGTAAAACAGCAGTCAGAAAAAAGCAACCAAAAAAATTGTATTGGTGGAAAATGCTTGGAAAGAAGCAATCAAAGCACCATTATTTGAAACGGTGCTACAATTTGGGATAGCAGCATATTGCGAAATGGTAGAAGAAGAGATAACAGCACTATGTGGGGAATGATATAAGCACCTATCATCAAGTTTCAATGGAAAATGAAAGGAACTTTTGGAAGATTAACGGGCATAAGTATATCGACGCATTATTGCTAAATATTTCAATGTTTGGGAAAAAAGTGATTGAAGAAAATCATAAGATTGCATAAAGATAATGGAGGTGTTATTCAATTTCAACAAACAATGGGACAAAGTCTTCTCAATAATAGGATTTAATTATATTTATTAAAAGGTTTGATATTATGCAAAAAAATAAAAATTTACCAACTATACTATTAAGTATAGAAACAAAAGCAAGGGAATTCCCGGGCAAAGTACTGTTAGCAAGCTTTCTTGCAGAAAAAGGCTTCAGGATTGTTTTGACAAAGAATAGAAAAGAAACAGAGGTGAAAAAATACAACGCATGGTTATTTATAGATAGAAATACTTTTGCACCACGGTTTAAATTTTTTAAAAATCTTAAACTTATGGCTACAAGATTGGTTTGTATTGATGAGGAAGGGGTTGTTTGGATCCATCCTGAACACTATAAAAAACGTTTACATCCCAGGACAAATGGTCTTGTTGATGTATATTGTACATGGGGGGAAAAACAGACTGAACTGGTTAAGCAGGTTAATAATAGGGTTAACGTGGTTGAGACGGGGAATCCAAGAATAGATCTATTTCGTCCTGAACTAACAGCATTATATGAATCAAAATCTAAAGCAATTAAAAATAAATATGGCGATTTTGTGTTAATTGTATCAAATTTTGCTTCATGTAATCATTATTACAGTAAAGAAACTAATGAATTGCCAGTTGAAGTTAAGATACAGCAATTAAAATATCAAGGTTTAATTCGTACAAAAGAGCAAGAAGAGTTTGAAAGAAGGTTTTTTTATAATAGGCTTGAAGTTTTTAATAAAATTCATGATGCAGTAAAATATCTTAGTAAGCGTTTCCCCGAGCTTAAATTTATTATACGACCTCATCCAAGTGAAAATCATGAAGTTTGGAAAGAAACCATGAAAGGTTTTCAAAATGTATTAGTTATATTTGAAGGAGAGCTTACTCCATGGATATTAGCTGCTAAAGCTGTAATTCATAATTCATGTACTTCCGGTCTTGAATCGGCATTACTTCAAAGAAAAGCAATTGCATATATTCCATTGCATGAACCCCAGTTTGAATGTGATTTGCCTAATAAAGTTAGTGCAATTGCAAAGAATGAAGTTGAAATTGCAGATATGATAATGCGAAGTCCAATATATCAGCAAATACCCGACATAATACATGAATATATTTCATCACTGACTGGAACAATGGCAAGTGAGAAGATAGTTCAAACTATTGAAAGATTATATCAATTAAAACAGCCGTTTTTTAAAATTATCATAAGAAATATGATATTTGGTATTATGTCTATCATAATTAAAATAAAAAATATTTTTAAAAGAAAAAAAAATCATGAGCCAAAAAAAATTTTTAAAGACATTGAAGCAAGAAATAAATATTTTAGTCAAAAATTATCTTCAATAACTGCCGAAGAAACGCTGGAATATATTGCAATTTATAAAAAACTGCTAGGAAAATTTGAGCATATTGCAATTTATCAAGATGATGGAAATATAGTATTTTACGATACTCGCTATACTTAATAGTATATAACAATTGAACAATTGAAAGGCAAAAATATTTTTAAAAATAATGTTCATTCGGATAGTGTATGAAAAAATATTTAGTACAACTATTTTTGTTGCCATTTAGATTACTGATTGGGTGGATGATTTTAGTACCCCTATCTTATATTATCCCTAAAAAAAATCGTATTGTATTTATAACTAGATTTTCAAATAATTTTGATGGAAATTTAAAGTATTTATTTTTATATATGCTAAATGAAACTGATATTGATTATGAAATATTCTTCCTTACTGAAAGTAAAAAAATAAAAAAAGAATTATCATCAAATAAATTACCTTTTTTATTCTATCCGGGATTATCCACAATAATCAAGCTGTACCGCACAAAAATTATTATTGTTGACGGCAATGAATGGATACAGAAATTTAAATATTACATTTTGTTTACTGCAAAAAAAATTCAGTTATGGCATGGAAGTGGTATTAAACATGTTGGTTTACAGAATCCTGATGTAAAAAAAAGGAAATATATTATTACATTAGCTTCTAAAATTATAGGGCACCATCCTTTATATGATTTACTCATCTTAAGTTCTACTACTCAGAAAAAACACAGAGCACAGGCGTTCAGGTATAAAGATATTATGATAAATGGTCAACCAAGAAATGATATATTTTTTAAAAAAAATATAGAGCAATATTTAATTGGCATAGACAGATGTGTATTGGATAAATGCATTACTTTAAAACAACGTGGCTTTAAAATAGTTGTTTATTGCCCAACACACAGAGACGATTACCATACATTTATGCAATTAAAAGATACATTAAACATTCAACAATTAAATGACTTCGCTGCGAAATACAACATTTTTGTTGTATTTAAATATCATCAAAAAACCCCGGTTGAACACCACTATGACATACAGGGACTTTCAAATATTATTGAGTATGGTAAAGATAGTGATGTTTATCCTTTATTGTTATATAGTGATTTATTGATAACTGATTATTCATCAATTTATACTGATTTCATAATCCAGAATAAACCGGTAGTATTTTTTCCATTTGACTATGATGCTTATTTAAAAAATGAAAGGACATTACAGTTTGATTACAAAACAATAACTCCGGGACCTAAATGTTATACGTATAAAGAATTAGAAAATGAATTGAAAAAAATACTGGTTGACAATATTGATGAATATGAAGGTGATCGTAAAAAAATTATTAGTATTTTTTTTGATATAATTGATGGCAATTCATGCAACAGAATTGCTGAGTATGTATGTAAATTTTAAAAAAATAATGTGATAATAAAATTGTATGGTTGGTATTATATTATCTGCCGGTAAAGGCGAAAGGCTGTTACACTATACAAAAAATAAGCCAAAAGTATTATTGGACATAAATGGCATTACAATACTTGATAATATCTATTTTTTACTTACCCATTGTATGAAATTTGAATCGATCTATTTAGGTGCCGGGCATTGCATAGATGCTGTTGAAGAATATGTTGCCAAAAAAAATTTGTCTAAAATAAAAATAGTATACAATCCATTTTATAAAA
>JAKIYJ010000078.1 GCA_022708585.1 Bacteroidota bacterium | reverse complement strand
GCTTTAAGCAATTTTCTTGCACCCATTTTATTACAAATCGCTGACGATGGCGGAATACAAGAAGCATTATCCATTAAACAATGGTTAAGATATGGTGTTTATTTATTAAATGGTATACTGACAAATAAAATTGTAGGAGATTATTTTAAACTGCCATATCAAGATATTAATCTATTATTTAATGCATTTGATTTATAATTTTATTTAAAAAATATTTATGAATTCAATATTTCCTGATTCAACACAATTTTTTACAGGTAAAAAATCAATTATTTTATTAAAAGAATTTATAAAAAAAGAACTGCAACCTGATAAAATCTTTATTTTAACCGATGAAAATACAAATAAATTCTGCTTAAAACCCTTTAAAAAAATAATTAAAGGTTTCGACAATATTATAATAATCATAATAGCATCTGGCGAACAAAATAAAACACTTGCAAGTTGTGAAACAATATGGAGTGAATTGGCACATAACAAGGCTACGCGTAAATCATTAATAATAAATCTTGGAGGTGGAATGATAAGTGATATTGGCGGTTTTGTCGCTTCAACTTATAAAAGAGGACTTAAATATATTAATATTCCTACTACTTTATTATCACAGGTAGATGCTTCTGTTGGAGGTAAAACCGGTATCGATTTCAAAGGGGTGAAAAATATGCTGGGCGTATTTTCTTTCCCTGAAGCAATTTTAATTTATCCACCATTTATAGAAACCCTGGATGAGAGACAAAAAAAATCGGGCTATGCCGAAATAATTAAAACAGCTCTGGCTTGTGATAAATCATTCTGGCAACAATTGTCAGAACTTGATTTTAATGAAATAATAGATTGGCAAACTTTAATCAACAGAACCATTTCTATTAAATTACAAGTTGTTAATGCCGATCCTTTTGAATCCGGTTTTCGCAAAGTATTGAATTTCGGTCATACTATCGGACATGCTTTTGAATCTTATTCTATGAAACATGACAATACGCCTCTGTTACACGGCGAAGCCGTTGCTATGGGTATGCTTTGTGAAACTATGCTATCTAACAAAATATCTGGTTTAAAAAATGAAGAAACAAAATTTATTATTGATTATTTATTGAAAAACTTTAATTATTATTCAATAAAATTAGAGGCTTTCCCGGAATTATTCAATTATATATTTCAAGACAAAAAAAATGAAGCAGATGAATTCCAATTTACATTATTAAGTTCACCAGGAAGAGCTGTTGTCAATCAAAAAACTAATATTGAAATTGTAACTCAATGCCTTAAAGAGTATATTAATTTGAAAGTTGAGCCTGCTTCGGAAAATCATTTTTTATTTTGAATTTACGAGAAAAGGGCATAATTATTTTGTTAAATTTATTAATCTCATAGATAAGTTAATTAAAAATATAGATAAATTTAATTAAAATTTTATTTACATACTTTTCGGAATACACTCAAAGTCGAAATATAACAAAACATATTTCATAAATTTTACTTGAATACAAATTCTTGATATATATATATAAGCAACTATTATCTACTTCTACTCTGTATATATTAAAAAAAACATTTTACTTTTGCATTTTATTTTAAAAAATGGAAACTGAAAAATTTGATAATAATAATTTACCTTCTAACTCTAAAAATTTTATTGAACAAATAATAGAAGAAGATATAAAAAACAACAAAAACGGAGGGAGTGTTCATACTCGTTTTCCACCTGAACCTAACGGATATCTTCATATTGGTCATGCAAAATCAATAATTTTAAATTTTGGTCTTGCCAAAAAATACAATGGACTGTGTAATCTTCGCTTTGATGATACAAATCCTGTTAAAGAAGATATCGAATACATTGATTCAATAAAAGAAGACATAAAATGGTTGGGATTTGACTGGGAAGACAGAGAATATTATGCTTCGGATTATTTTGAAATTTTATATGAATATGCCGAAAAATTAATAAAAAAAGAGAAAGCTTATGTTTGCGATTTAAGCCCTGATGAAATAAGCAAACAAAGAGGTACTGTTACAACTAAAGGTATTGAAAGCCCATATCGTAACAGAAGTATTGAAGAAAATCTCGATCTTTTCAGGCGTATGCGTAATGGAGAATTCGAAGAAGGCAGTTGCGTTTTAAGAGCCAAGATTGACATGTCGCATCCTAATATGCTTATGCGTGACCCTATACTGTATCGTATAATCAAAACTTCGCATCATAGAACAGGAGATAAATGGTGTATTTATCCTATGTATGATTTCGCCCACGGACAATGCGATTCTATCGAAAGAATTACTCATTCTATTTGTACTCTGGAATTTGAAGTTCACAAACAACTTTATGACTGGTTTGTAAAAGAACTCGAAATATTTGCCCCTCAACAAATTGAATTTGCAAGGCTTAATTTAACGTATACTGTTATGTCGAAACGTAAATTGCTTGAACTTGTTGAAAATAAATATGTAAATGGCTGGGATGACCCGCGTATGCCAACAATTTGTGGACTAAGACGCAGGGGCTATACTCCTGAATCCATTAAAATGTTTTCAGATAAAATTGGAGTAGCACGCCGTGATAACACAATAGATGTTTCTTTACTTGAATTTTGTGTGCGTGAACATCTTAACAAAATTGCTGAACGCAGGATGGCGGTTCTAAATCCTTTAAAAGTCGTTATTACAAATTATCCCGATAATCATATCGAAGAACTTGATGCTGTTAATAATCCCGAAGATTTTGAAAAAGGAACACGTAAAATTCCTTTTTCTCGAGTAATTTACATAGAAAGGGATGATTTTATAGAAAATCCGCCTCAACATTTTTTTAGATTATCACCAGGTAATGAAGTTAGATTAAGATATGCATACTTTATTAAATGTACTGATGTTATTAAAGATCCAACTACTGGAGAAATTAAGGAGATCCACTGTACCTATGATCCTGCAAGTAAAGGAGGCAATTCCCCTGATGGTCGTAAGGTAAAAGGGACTATTCATTGGGTTTCAGCAAATCACTGCATTGAAGCCGAAATAAGACTTTATGACAGACTTTTTTTGTCTGAATTCCCTGAACAGGTTGAAGAAGGGCATAATTATACAGATTATCTCAATCCTGATTCTTTAAAAATTATCAAGGCTTTTGCTGAACCATCACTTGCTAATGTTGATATAAATACCAGATTTCAGTTTGAACGAATAGGATATTTTACAGCCGACAAAGATACTATGCCAGGCAAACCGGTATTCAACAGAACTGTTACCTTAAAGGATTCGTGGATCAGAAAAAAATAATTATTCTGTAATATTACTCTTGCCTGCTAATTGTCCACAAGCTGCATCTATGTCTATGCCCCTGCTCCGACGAATATTGACAATCATATTTTTGTTTTTAAGAATTTTCTGAAATCTCAATGTATCTTCTTTGCTACTATTAACAAAATCAAGCCCTTTCACAGGATTAAAATTAATTAAATTTATTTTAACAGGAAAATTTCTGCAAAAAATAGCAAGTTCAGCTGCATCGCCGGGCAAATCGTTAACTCCCCCTAACAGTAAATATTCAATTGTTATTCTGTTATTTGTTTTTTTATGAAAATATTTGATAGCTGTAGCGAGTTCTTTCAGATTATATTTTTTTGCCAGTGGAATTAATTCAGAACGTTTACTATCATTGGCTGCATGAAACGATATTGCAAGATTATATTTTACATTATCATCACCCATTTTTTTAATCATTTCGGGTATTCCAACAGTAGAAAGGGTAATTCTTGATGGGGACATTTCAAGCCCTGGTTTTCCAGTAATATATTTCACAGATTCCTTGACAGCCTCATAATTTAAAAGAGGCTCTCCCATACCCATGAATACTATATTGCTCAATGGTCTGCCTGTATGTTCAACAGATAATTTATTTAAAATTGTTACTTGATCAAAAATTTCAACAAAATGCAAGTTCCTTTTAAACCCTGCTTGTCCTGTTGCACAAAACTTGCATCCCGATTTACAACCTACCTGTGTTGAAATGCAGGCTGTGCTTCTATTATTTGAAATTATTAAAACGCCTTCAACCAATTCATCATCATATAATGAAAATAAACTTTTAAGAGTGCCGTCTTTACTTTCTTTAATTTTGTATGTGGAAACAGAAATAAAAGAAAAATTTTGAGAAAGTTTATCTCTTAAACATTTAGGGAAACTGGTTATTTCATCAAAAGAACGAACTCCTTTTGTCCATAACCATTCTTCTAATTGTCGAAACCTGTACCTTTGTTCCCCTTGTTCTATCAGCCACTTTTCAACCCTGTTGCGTTCAAGTAGTCTAATATCACCTATTTTATCAGTAATCATTAGTTTTAAAAATTCTACCAGTTGTCTTCAATAATAACTTTTGGTTTCATACCCTGTTTAAGACTTTTGATAAGTTCCTGTGAATAATTATGAACCTGTTTAATAAATTCAGGACAATCACTGTTATATTGTGGGTCCTTAGGGTCAAGCCATCTTTCAAGTGGAAAATAACTCGTTCGTTTGTGATTAAAATTTGTTAATTCATATCTGTATCTATTATCTTTAAATTCTAATATAATGGTATAAGCTATATTACCTGCGTCAATGTTTACACCATCTTTATCAGTTTTTTTTATTTTAAACTGAGCTACACCAGTAATTTTATGATTTTGTGGATCTCGGATACGAGTAACACCGGTAGGATTTTTATAAAAAGAATTAAACCATTCAATAGCTCTGTTATATAATTCATCTGCACTGCCTTTTTCCTGTACCACTTCTTTATAACTAATAAGTTTTGTAATTGTATCAACAGGTATTTGAGAAATATCAAATAAATTTTGTGAAACAGAGGAACTTCCATATACAACACAGAGAGTAAAATAAAACAGAAAAATATTTTTTTTCATATTTTTATTTTATTTTATCAAACAACATATTATTTTTTCCATTCTTTGTAATTATCCAATAGACTAACATAAGAATCGGGGCTAGAGACTTTAGTATTAATTATTAATTTTTTAGTTTTACTAGGCCAGAAAACGACTTTCATATTTTCACCGCCAAAAACACCATTTGAATCAATGTATTCTTCGCCATCAATAGACTGAACTACACTGAACATAATGGGACTTTTTTTATCTAACTTAAATAAATACACATCATTAAGGTTATTAAAATATAAAGTTACTTCACCGCATAACTGCCCATTTTCTTCAAAAAGTCTTTTTTGAATATTTGTTGCAGCAGGATAAGATTGGTCTATTACATTGCCGTTCAAATAATTATCAATAAGGTCATTAAAATCTTCTTCTGTACTGGCTGTAGAATCATTTTCTGAACCCATGATATTAATATATTTAATAGTCAGTTTGCCAGAATTTTTCCCGGTTATTTCATATATATATTGTTTTTTTTCAACCGTAAGACACCCACTAAAAATAAAAGAAAAAAAAGCAAAAGATATTATTAATAATCTATATTTTTTCATTTGTTGTTGTATTTAAATTTAAAGCTGAATTCAAGTAACAAATGCAACTTTTTGATTATGCAAATGTAGTAATAAAAATTCATTTGGTGTCAAAAAATTCAATTTTTTTTCTTGGTTGATTATTCAATATTTCTTCAACCCTCTTTACATCATTGTCAGAGATATTTTCAAAGGAGATTTTCTTTGGAAAATATTGTCGAATAAGTTCGTTGCTATTTTCATTAGCGCCTCTTTCTCATGAATGACAGGGTTTGGCAAAATAAAAATCCAGTTTTAACTCGGAACTAATCATTTTATGTTCAGTAAACTCTTTGCCGTTATCGGAGGTGATTGATAATTTCATATTTCAATGTATGAGTCTACTCCGAAAAGTTTATAAAGCAAATTTTAATTAACTTTATCTATATTTTTAATTGATTTGTCTACTAAATTAATTTATTTATTTTATCAAAAAAATAATTCAAAATAAAAATGACTTTTCGGAGTGGATTCAATGTATTAAATATATAATTCAATAGTAAAATTTTATGCTTAATATTTAATTACTTTTTTTGTAATACAATTATGGTTTGTGAAAATCTTAACTAAGTAGTGTCTGTATATAAAGTTATAAACAATTAATTGTTAATAACTTATTATAGTTTTTTCGATTAAATAACTTATCTTTGTACCATAAACAAAGATAATTAGTGTCTGTCCATAAAGTCAAGAGTTTGTTTCAGAATGTTCGAGTTCGAGGTTTCGATAGCCTGAAAATCGGGAGTGTACTAAAGTACATAACTGATTTGAAGGCTGAGAATAACGATGAAATCGGACATTATGGACAAACTCTATTTAATTTCCCATTGAATCAGGTTTTGTGTGCTAATATTACTAATATAGAAGAAGTAAATTAAAATAATTAAAGAAAGTTTTCTCATCACTAATATATTTTTATGTATTATTTCGTTTTTACTCTTTGTTAATATTTAATAAATTTTACTGAAAGATTATCAAATCTATTATTTTCAAAAAACTTAGCGAAATAGATACCACTTGGCCATTCATAAGCATTTAATTGTATTTTATCAGAGTTTTCTATGTTTGTAATCACTTTTTGTATACCAATATAATCATAAATTACAATTAAACCATTAACTTTTCTTGAAAAAATAATATTTATATAATCACTTGAAGGGTTTGGTGCAATCAATATATTTACATTATTTGCCTGATTTATATTGATTCCAATACCATAAGGGTAAAAATAACACGGATTAGGCATACCGTTGAGCCAATTATTATTATGCTTGTATGCTATTGTAGCATCTTTATATGAACACAATAAATAAGTTAAAATAACTGCGTTGGAGTTTAATTGATATTCATTTCCGAAATTTGCACCTATACCTTC
>JAKIYJ010000077.1 GCA_022708585.1 Bacteroidota bacterium | reverse complement strand
AATTCAAAAAACACACCCTCGCCTCCCTTCATTTTAAGATTCCATTTTACTAATTTTTTAATATATTGAGGTGCATCCGCAGGAGCTGCTGAAAGTCCTGCTTTCTCTAATAATAAAATATCTCCTATACTATCTCCAATAAAAGCAACCTGTTGCAAAGTTATTTTTAATTCATTACAAAGTTGTTGAGCAATTAAAAGTTTATTTTTAACACCTTCATAAATATATTCAATATTAAGTTTGTGTGCTCTGTTTCCAATAATCTGATTTTTTTCTCCGGTAATAATTGCGACAGGGATATTCAGTTGTTTCAAAAAAAGTACGCCTGCACTATCTTTGGTATTAAATTTTTTCATTTCATTACCCTGATTGTCATAATACATACCTCCATCGGTCCAAACACCATCTATGTCAGTAATAAACAGTTTAATTTTCATCAGACAAATATTTTTTATAAATAATTTCATCTTTTGGAATAGGAGAAACGACTTTTTTCCCAATGACAAGATTTTTTTCAGCCCATTTAAATCCATCACCAGGGCTCAACATATGAATATCGTCTTTTTGAATTATATAACCAACGGGCAAATATTTGTTACTGGCAATAGATCTTTCTAATTTATATTTTGAACCCTGAACAGATTCAGAAATAAACATTCCATACTTACCAAGACTTTCTTCAATATTATTTATATCTCGTACCATTCTTTGTATTCCATCAAAACTCAATGATCCCCAGTGGTCGCTTCCTTTCATATTACGATCAAGGGTAATATGTTTTTCAATAATTTCAGCTCCTAATGCTACAGCACACACGGGAACTACTATTCCAATGGAATGGTCGGAATACCCAATAGTATAATCGGGGTAATTATCAATTAAATATTGTATTGTTTTAAGATTAATATTTTTATATTCACTTGGATATTGAGACAAACAATGTAAAATACTAATATTTGAATGATATTTTGAAATTAAATTAACAGCGTCATCAAGTTCTTTTTTCCCACTCATTCCAGTTGATAATATAATAGGAATTCTTGTTTCAGCTAATGATTCCAATAATGGTAAATTGGTTAAATCTCTACTGGCAACTTTTAATCTATCGGGTATAAAATATTTAAAAATACTTAAACATCCCTTTGAACATAATGTTTCAACAACATCAAGCCCTTTTGATTTCGCATATTGATAGAGTTCATAATGTTGAGTTTCGTCAAGTTCCAGAAATTTTCTATGTTCTCCATAGGTTTTTCCAAATGAATGAATGCTGTTATAAGGTTTTAACATAGCACTGTTTGACAATTCTTCATTTAAATCGCGCTTTGTTAATTTTATTGCATCCATAGGTCGCAATTCCCTGTTAAATTGTGCATCTACAATATGTTGTGCTACACCATCAATTATTTTTTTTGCTATTTCAACGGATCCATTATGGTTCTGTCCTATATCTCCTATTATATATGTGTGTTTATTTCGCATTTTTGTGTATTTGAATCATCATCGTATTTAATATTGATTGATTTTGCAATGCAACATTAATTAAATTATCAGGATTAATATCATTGTTACACAAACTTATTAATAGTTGCATATTTTTAAAATCTTTTTCAGTATCAACTGTAAATCTTATTTTTTCATCATAATCATTGAATTGAGAATTTAATTTAATCCAGGAGATATTGAATTCCAATGAATGAGTATATATATAATTTGTAACATGTTCATGATAACAGCTCTCATTTGTCCTTGTTACAATTTTTTCCAATGAATTTAGTGTTACATATTCAGGCCATAAACCAAAATGAGTTTGAATGCCAGGCTTGTTATTTACATAATATCCAGTATAATCAGAATTGTTAGCACTCGATATTTTCAAAAGTTCACTTATAGAATTGATATCAAGAAATGGATTATCTGAACATACACGTATAATATTTTCAAAATCATAATATTTTGCAGTATCTATAAATCTTTGTAAAACATCATTTTCGCTGCCTCTATAACAAAAAACGGAATTTTTCAAGGCAATATCTTCAATAATATTGTCTTGCGTAGATAAAGAAGTAGCAATAATTACTGGTAAATCAGTTTTCTTTAATCTTTCAACTAATATTTCCAGAATATTCTTGTCTTGCCAAAAAGGTAATAAAATCTTGTTTGGTAAACGTGTAGAAGCACTACGTGCCTGTATGATAATACATACCTTTTCCATAATTCAAGCAAAGTATAAGAACGATTTAATCATATTGTAAATAATACTTACAAAAATACGCAATATTTAAGTAAAATCTAATAATTAAATTACCCTAATAAATTTGAAATTTATCAAAGCAGTTAATTATAAAAATTTTTATTACAACATACTATCAAGTAAATCGGCTAATTGCCTGGTGAGTTCACGTCTTTGATATTTTTGAATATTGGAATTTTCGTTTACAAAAATACCTTTTTTAAAGTTAGCATAAAGTTCAAGGATAGTTTTTTTTAATTTCATTTTATCATTAAAGGGGACAACTTTACCTGAATTTGTTTCAGTTATTATGGTTGCGCTATCACCATTTTCGGGACCTATACATAAAACAGGTCTTCTGGTAGCGAGGTATTCAAAAAGTTTACCTGGTGCAATGCCTTCCGAAGCAGGTGTATTGTTTATAAGCAATAAAAGAACAGCAGCAGAAAACTCATGTTCAACAGCCTCATTATGTGTAAGATAATCAATTTTTTGTGTAAAATTAAGGAGCCTGCAACTTTTAATTTTTTCCATAACACTAATATCGGTTTTTCCTACAAGTTCTATTTGTAAATCTCTTGCAAAACCAGAATTTTCATTAATCAATTCCGATAAGGTTTCCCATAAGAAATCGGGATTTCTATCGCGGTTTAATGCTCCTATATGAGATATACGAAATTTATCGGGTATAATATTTTTATTGTTAATAAAATCAGGTTCATCGAAACCATTTGTTATTACATCTATATTTCTATTACAAATTTTCTGCATATTAAGAGCACAATTATTACTTATAGTAACAACCCTGTCAGCTGTTGTCAGTACTTTTTTTTCCATTTTATGATGTATTCTATTAGCTATGGGTGTAAGCATAAGTTGATTATAAAAATCTATTTCGGTCCATGGATCTCGAAAATCGGCTAACCATGGAATTTTTGTTTTTTTATGCAGTTTAAGAGCTATGAGATGTAAAGAATGGGGAGGTCCGCTTGAAACAATCACATTGATTTTATTTTCTTTTAAATATTTAAGAAGAAATTTTGTTGATGGATTAATCCAGAATTTTCGGGCATCAGGGATAAATAAATTTCCTCTAATCCAGATTGATATTTTTTCAGCAATTTTCGGTTTATGCTTTTCCTGTATAAATCCTGGATTAATTTTTTCATTTTTATTAATACCTAAAAATTTTTTATATAAATCATAAGGTTCACGGATATTTTTTTTAATTACGGTTAAATTTTCAGGTATATCAAGCAGCAAAGTCTCATCAATTGCTGGCATTTGAGGATTTGCCGGAGTATAAACAATCGGTTCCCAGTTGAAAGCCCGAAGATATTTTACAAATTTAAGCCAGCGATGTACACCTGCGCCACCTGTTGGGGGCCAATAATAAGTTATAATAAGAACCCTGGGGGTCATTTTTTTCTTTTTCTATAAAGTTCAACACACACAGCACCAAGTATTACAAGACAAAAGATAGTTGAACCCGCATAAGATATTTTTTCAGCCTTATAAAAAATTTCAGGTTCAAATTTAAAAACAATTGTATGGTCACCTGGTGGCAATATCATACCTCTTAACACATAATCAGTTCTAAAATGAGGTGTAAGTTTTCCATCAACATATGCATTCCATCCTTTTTCATAATATATTTCAGAAAAGACAGCAAGGTTATGGTTTTTAAGATTTTTTGCAATATATTCCAGTTGATTGGCTTTATAAGAAACAAGTTTTATAGTTGCGGTTGCATCTTTACCACCTTTATAGTCTTTCAAAATATTTTCATAACGTTTGTCAACAATAGCAGTATTAGATGGATTAATATGTGGTAATTCAAGAATTTCTTCATCAGCATTTTCAACTATCTTAACATTATCAACAAACCAGGCATTACCATAAGCAAAAGGATTTCTAAGTGGTTCGGCATCTTTATTATAAATAATATATTTTGTGTTAAGCATATTTAATCCGTTCATTTGAGATAGAGTAGCATAAATAGAAGAATCTGTTGGTTTGTTGGTAAGTGTAGTATAAAATTTTTGAATTTCAGGAAATAACACGTAATCAATAAGTTCCTGATAGCGTTTTAATTTAGCACCATGATAACCACCGATAGATTTATGATAGAAAGCAGTACTGGCATCATTAAAAGTATTAACAGCCATATTAAAAACCCTGAAATTCGGATCTTTGTCCTGCAATATTGCCTTATCAGCAGTAGTCATAGGAAATGGATTTTCAACCAGTTTGGCTTTAACAAAATTATCATCATTTAAATATCGTTTATCAACAGGCACAATATCGGCAAGAAAGATTACAGGAAGTGCAACAAGCAGTACGCTTTTAGGCAATTTCATATACGACCATGCCAATAATAGTCCAGCACCAATAATAATAAATATAAAACTTCGCATTGCATCAGCCCTAAAAATAGCTATTCTGGCATTTTCTATTGCTGAAAGAAATTCATCAAATCCCCTACCCGACTGTTTTGAAAATTCCTGCAATTCAGCCGAGCTAAAAAAGTTAAAAAATGTTGTAGGGGTTATCCAGAAAAGTAATGCTAATCCCGCTGTTAATGCTAATGAAGTATAAAACCATTTAATATTATTTTTTAAGATTGAAGGGTTTAAATAAATTTCACGTAATGTTAGTATTGCTAATAAAGGCATGCATAATTCAGCTATAACGAGTATCATCGAAACAGCTCTAAATTTATTATATCCTGGTACATAATTGAGAAATATGTCGGTAAACCACATAAAATTTTTCCCCCATGCAAGCAGAATAGATAACAATGTAGCAACAAGTAGTACCCACTTATATTTTCCTTTTAAAATAAATAATCCCAGAATAAACAGAAAAACCACAAAAGCCCCCACATAAACGGGTCCAGAAGTAAAAGGCTGGTCTCCCCAATATTGACTTATTCTATTTTTAACCATTGCCTGTCTGTAATCGGGGTCAATAACAGCCATAGCTTTTTTATTATTGACAAGCAAATCACTTGCTCCACCTTTTACATTTGGTATCATCAAGGAGAAAGTTTCTCCTATTCCATAACTCCATTGAGTAGCATAATCCTTATCCAAACCTGTTGTTTTATTCTCCTTGTCAAAACTTAATTCCGATTTTCCTCTTGTGGTGTACTTGCTATAATCATAAGTCACAAGAAGATTATTCAGATTTGGTAATACTGCTAACACACAGGCTATAAACAAAACGGAAATAGTTTTAAAAAAAGATTTTAAGTTTTTCTCGATAATTGCATAAATACATTCGACAATCACAAGAGTTATTAATATAATGATAAGATAATATGTGATTTGAAAATGATTTGTACTAATTTCCAGACAGACAAACAGAGCGGTTAATATGCCGCCTAAAAGATATTTCTTTTTAAAACAAAGAATAAAACCTGTCAATACGGGTGCCATATAGGCA
This sequence comes from Bacteroidota bacterium, assembly GCA_022708585.1. Taxonomy (GTDB): domain Bacteria; phylum Bacteroidota; class Bacteroidia; order Bacteroidales; family JAKIYJ01; genus JAKIYJ01. The sequence continues at coordinate 1,196 of JAKIYJ010000077.1, read as the reverse complement.
ATAGCATGTATTTTGGAATTATGCCCTGCCTCAAAAAGTATAAAGAAATATGAAGAAAAGGCATATGCAATAGAACCGGCAATAGCCAACCAGGGATTAACATCGAGAACGAGTAAAAGAATAAAGAAACCAAGGAATAAAAGAAATAAAATGCCTGCTGGATGTGGAAGTCCTAACTGTAATATTTTATCAATATGTTTTATAAAGTTACCTTTATAAACCACCGAGGTTTGATATGCAGGCATGCCACCAAACATAGAATTTGACCAGAGAGGCTCTTCTCCATATTTTGCTCTATGGTCGCGAATTTCTTTTGACATTCCCTTATGGTTCACAACATCACCCTGCTGCACCACTTTACCCTCAAATAATGGTTCAAAATAAATTACAGACAATAATATAAAAATTATTATGGCTATAAAATAAGGAATATACTTTTGTGAATTATTTTTATTCATAAATGAACAAATTGTTGATTAGCAAAACAAATTTAATAGATATGCATAAATATGGTTAATCTTTTTTTTCTTCTTCAAAATCAACATATTCACCAATAACATCATATTGTGTAGATGCTTCTGTATCTCTATCAGAATTGGAAGAATCAATTGTAATATCGCCGTAATTAGTGTGTTTTTTGTGATAATTATTATGGTTTTGAACTTCCCTGTAAAAATGTTTCTTTATTAACCATGGTAAAATATACCTTCCTGAAACAAGAAAAAAAAAGTACAAAAAAATAATTATTATAAAAAAATAAAACATTTTATTTGTGAAAAACAGATAAAAATAAAACAAAAAATAAAGAAATATTATTTCTTTTTTAAAAACAAAAATGACAGCAAAAAAATAAACATTAAAATTTTATATATCTGTTTACCTTTTATGTAACTTTTCGTCTGAAACAGTCAGTTTTTTGCGTCCTTTGGCTCTGCGTGCAGCCAATATACGACGGCCATTCGCCGTAGCCATTCTTTCTCTAAAACCATGTTTATTTCTTCTTTTACGCTGTGATGGCTGAAATGTCCTTTTCATTATAATTTAAATATTATTAATTCAAAAATTGATTTATGATAAATTTTATATATAAGAGTTTGCAAAATTATATATATTTTTTAAAATAACCAAATAAGTGAGAAAGTTTTTAGTTGTTTCTGTGTCATTTTGCAAATATTCATATTTTTCTTTTTTACAAT
>JAKIYJ010000076.1 GCA_022708585.1 Bacteroidota bacterium | reverse complement strand
AAAAGAAGTAACTGCTGCCATATCTAAAGGCATTGACGATGCTAAAAAAAATCTTGTCAAAGTACCAATTTACAAAAATACTGTACCTCATGAACAAAATGGTAAATACGCTGGTGCTAAAGTTTTTTTGAAACCAGCTGCACCAGGAACTGGCGTTATTGCCGGCGGTGCTATGCGCGCCGTTCTCGAAAGCGTTGGTATTAAAGACGTTCTGGCTAAATCAAAAGGATCTTCTAACCCTCATAGCGTTGTAAAAGCTACAATAGATGCTTTACTGAATTTAAAAGATCCTTTAACAATATCTCAACTAAGAGGGGTCAGTGTACAAAAGGTTTTTAATGGCTGATTTTTTATGACTTTTTTATTAAAAATATAAATTATTCGATAAATTAATTTATAATCTTAATAAATTAATTAAATTTTAAAATGAAAAAATTAAAAATAACTCAAATAAAAAGTACTATACATCGTCCAAGCAAACAAAAGAAAACTGTTCAGGCTCTTGGACTGAAAAAACTTAATCAATCTGTTGAAGTAGTCGATACTCCTCAAATTCATGGAATGATTGAAAAAGTAAAACATTTGATTAAAATTGAAGAAATTGATAATATTTAAATAACATGGATTTAAGTAATCTTAAACCTGCAAAAGGTTCTGTTAAAAAAGAAAAAAGAATTGGTCGAGGTCAAGGCTCCGGTAAAGGTGGTACCTCTACACGTGGAAATAAAGGAGCAAAATCTCGTTCTGGATATACCAAAAAAATTGGCTTCGAAGGAGGACAAATGCCTCTGGCAAGAAGAGTACCAAAATTTGGCTTCAAAAATATTAATCAAAAAAAATATAACGCCGTTAATCTTGATACTCTCCAAAACTTAATCGATAAATATAATCTTGAAGTAATAGATATGGATATCCTTTGCAAATATGGTATTGTATCAAAAAATGACCTTGTAAAAATTTTAGGTAGAGGTGAAATTAAATCTCCTGTCGAAGTGAAAGTTCATGCTTTCTCAAATACCGCTAAAATAGCTATTGAGACAGCAGGTGGAAAAGTAATTAAAATATAGATGTGAATGAAAAAATTCATAGAAACTATTAGAAATATTTTTAAGATTGAAGATCTTAAAAAGAGAATACTTTTTACTCTGGGTATAATTTTACTCTACAGGCTTGGATGTCATATTGTCTTACCAGGCGTTGACCCAAGAGGATTAACTAATCTCCAACAACAAACCAAAGATGGAATTCTTGGCTTGCTGAATATGTTCTCAGGCGGAGCTTTCTCTAAAGCCTCAATTTTCGCACTTGGTATTATGCCCTACATTAGCGCTTCTATTGTAGTTCAATTGCTTGGTATTGCTGTACCTTATTTCCAAAAACTTCAAAAAGAAGGCGAAAGCGGAAGAAAAAAAATGAACCAGATTACTCGTTATCTAACTGTCTTAATTACCGTAGGACAGGCACCAGCTTATATAACTAATTTAATAAATACAATTGGTCCTTATTATGTTGATAAAATTACTGGAAATATGTACCCTACAATACCATTACTCGATCCGGCTGTTGGACAAAATTTTTTATTCTGGGCAATGTCAATAATAATTCTTGTTGCTGGCACTATGTTTATTATGTGGCTGGGTGAAAAAATTACAGACAAAGGCATAGGTAATGGAATTTCTCTTATTATTATGATTGGCATCATAGCTCGCCTCCCTTTTGCTCTTGCATCTGAATTTTTATCACGTCTCGAAGAACAAGGAGGAGGACTTGTAGTTTTTGTTGTTGAACTCGTTATTCTTGTTTTGGTTATTCTTGTCTGCATACTATTGGTTCAAGGCACAAGAAAAATCCCCGTTCAATACGCTAAAAGAATTGTCGGAAATAAACAATATGGCGGCGTTCGTCAATATATACCTCTAAAAGTTAATGCGGCTGGCGTTATGCCAATTATATTCGCTCAAGCAATTATGTTTATTCCAATTACTATCGCAGGCTTTTCAAATTCTGAATCTCTATCAGGCTTCGTAGCCGCTTTTACTAATTTTAATGGATTCTGGTATAATTTTACTTTCGCTGTCCTTATTATATTATTTACTTATTTCTATACTGCTATTACTATTAATCCTAATCAAATGGCAGAAGATATGAAAAAAAATGGCGGTTTTACTCTTCCAGGGTCAATATTCCTTGCTTTCGTGGCTATTATGCCCGCACTTGTCAGTCTCGCAGGCATTAACAGCCAATTTGCCCAGTTTTATGGAGGTACATCATTGCTTATTCTCGTCGGCGTTATTCTTGATACTCTACAACAAATTGAAAGTCATCTTTTAATGCGACATTATGACGGTCTAACAAAATCAGGACGTATTAAAGGACGTTCTTCATTCAGTATGACTGGTTGATTTGTAATTTATAACCTGAAATGATTTATATTAAAACAGAAGAAGAAATATCTTTATTAAGGCAAAGTGCCTTACTCGTGGGCAAAACACTTGCAGAAGTAGCAAAAGTTTTAAAACCAGGAGTTACTACACTTTATCTTGATAAAATTGCAGAAGAATATATACGCGATAACGGCGGAGAACCTGCTTTTAAAGGATATGAAGGCTATCCTTCAACTTTGTGCGTTTCTTTAAACGATAAGGTGGTACACGGAATACCCAATAATTATATTGTAAAAGATGGAGATATTGTATCCGTAGATTGCGGCGTAAAATTAAATGGATATTATGGAGATTATGCTTATACTTTTGCAATTGGAAATGTAAAAAAAGAAGTTAAATATTTGTTAAACAGAACAAAACAATCACTATATAAAGGAATTGAAATGGCTGTAGATGGTAATCATGTCGGAGATATTGGATACGCAATACAAAAATATGTTGAAAGTTTTGGATATTCGGTTGTAAGAGATCTAGTAGGGCATGGTATAGGTACCACCCTTCATGAAGAACCTTTAATACCTAATTATGGTAAACGTGGAAGAGGCGAAAAATTAAAAGAAAGAATGGTTATCTGTATTGAACCTATGATAAATTTAGGCAAAAAAAATGTAATCCAGGAAAATGACGGATGGACTGTTCGTACATTGGATGGTAAACCATCAGCCCATTTTGAACATCAAATTGTTGTTAGAAAAAATAAAGCGGAAGTAATTTCTACTTTTAAATTTCTTGAAGAAGTAATATCTTTGCAACCCGAAATTTTAAGTTGAAAAAATATGGCAAAACAATCTGCAATAGAACAAGATGGAACTGTGATTGAATCTCTGGGCAACGCAATGTTTCGCGTAGAACTGGAAAATGGCCATATTATTACAGCCCATATCTCCGGGAAAATGAGAATGCATTATATTAAAATATTACCCGGTGATAAGGTTAAAGTTGAAATGTCAGTCTATGATTTAACAAAAGGAAGAATTTGTTTTCGATATAAATAATAATTAATTTTAATAATGCAATTTTTATATTAAATAAAATGAAAGTAAAGGCATCAATAAAAAAAAGAACACCTGAATGCAAAATTGTACGTCGAAAGGGTACCCTTTATGTTATTAACAAAAAAAATCCTAAATATAAACAACGTCAAGGTTAAATATTAAATAAATAAAATTTATATGGCACGTATTGGTGGAAAAGAATTACCCAAAAATAAAAGAGGTGAAATAGGACTTACCTATATTTATGGGATAGGCCGTAGCACTGCAAAAAAAATCCTTATGGATTTAGGAATCGATATTAACAAAAAAGTAGGCGACTGGACTGATGAAGAACAAAACAAAATCAGGGAAATGATTAATAACAATTATAAAATAGAAGAAGAAGTAAGAAGCGAAACTTCTATGAATATTAAACGCCTGATGGATATTGGTTGCTATAGAGGCATTCGACATCGTAGCGGTTTACCTGTTAGAGGACAAAGTACAAAAAATAATGCACGTACACGTAAAGGCAGAAAAAAAACTGTAGCTAATAAGAAAAAAACTACAAAAGGTTAATCATTATTTTATAGAGAAATTATTTTAAAAATATGGCTAAAACTTCTAAAAGTACAAAGAAAAAAATCGTTAAGGTTGATACTATTGGTAGAGCTTATGTATCAGCATCATTTAATAACATTATTATTTCTTTAACAAATTCATCAGGACAAGTGATTTCCTGGTCATCTGCTGGTAAAATGGGATTCAAAGGATCTAAAAAAAATACCCCTTATGCAGCTCAGCTCGCAGCCGAAAATTGTTCTAAAGTTGCTTATGACCTCGGCTTGCGAAAAGTTAAATTATTTGTTAAAGGACCTGGAGCTGGTCGTGAATCCGCTATCAGAACTATTCATACATCAGGCATAGAAGTTATGGAAATAATTGATATTACTCCTATACCCCATAATGGCTGTAGACCGCCCAAAAGAAGAAGAGTTTAATATTATTTACATACTTTTATTAAATTGAAGAATACAAAATTTAAATATTAAAAATCTATTATGGCAAAATATATTGGACCAAAATCAAGAATAGCAAGAAAATTTAAAGAACCTATCTTTGGACCTGACAAATATCTGGATAAAAAAAGTTTCCCCCCAGGAATGCACGGCAGCTCAAAACATAGAAGAAAACAATCTGAATATGGTACTCAACTTCAAGAAAAACAAAAAGCTAAATATACTTATGGTATACTCGAAAAACAATTCCGTAACCTCTTCAAAAAAGCTTCCAGCAAAAAAGGTATTACAGGAGAAGTATTGTTACAACTTATAGAAGCAAGACTTGATAATGTCGTATATCGTATGGGTATTGCCCCAACAAGAGCCGCTGCTCGCCAGCTTGTTTCACATCGCCATATACTCGTTAATGGTAAAGTAAACAATATCCCTTCATATTCAGTGAAAGCCGGTGATATCATTGGCGTACGTGAACGATCAAGATCTATGGAACTTATTACCAATTCTCTGGCATATAACTCTAATAAATATTCATGGCTCGAATGGGATAACGCTTTAATGTCAGGAAAATTTCTTAATTATCCAGACCGTGACGAAATACCCGAAAATATTAAAGAACAATTGATTGTTGAATTATATTCTAAATAATAATTATTATTTCATTTTAAAATTAAATAAATGTCAATATTAAGCTTTCAAAAACCGGATAAAGTTATAATGCTTGAATCCGACAATTATAAAGGAATATTTGAATTCCGTCCATTAGAACCAGGTTATGGACTCACTATCGGAAATGCTCTTAGAAGAGTTCTGCTTTCTTCACTCGAAGGCTTTGCTTTTACTTCTTTAAAAATCGAAGGAGTCGAACAGGAATTTTGCGCTATACCCGGAGTAATGGAAGATGTTAGTGATATCGTACTTAATCTTAAACAGGTTAGATTAAAACAATTAACTACAAACAATAGTGGCGAAAAAATAGTCGTCAATATTAATCATAAAGAAGTATTTAAAGCCGAAGATCTTAATAAATTTATGTCTAATTTTCAAGTACTTAACCCAGATCTCGTTATTTGCAACCTGGAACCTTCTGTTAAACTTTCTATGGAACTTGCCATAGAAAAAGGAAGAGGATATGTACCAGCGGAAGAAAATAAATCACTTAATGCCCCATTAGGTACTATCCCTATTGACTCCATTTTTACCCCAATTAAAAATGTAAAATATTCTATAGAAAATTATAGAGTAGAGCAAAAAACCGACTACGAAAAATTGATTATGGAAATCATAACTGATGGCTCAATATCTCCAAAAGATGCTTTGAAAGAATCTGCTAATATTTTAATTCATCTTTTTATGCTTTTCTCTGATGAAGACATTGCTAATGCTAATAATTTAATAAATGATGAATTTGATGATATCTCATCACAAATACGTCAATTACTTAAAACTCGCCTTGACGACCTGGACCTCTCAGTTAGAGCCCTCAACTGCTTGAAATCCGCCGAAATTGCAACACTGGGAGATCTGGTAGTATATAATAAAAATGATCTACTTAAATTTAGAAACTTTGGTAAAAAATCCTTAGCAGAAATAGAAGAACTTGTTAAATCCAAAAACCTTGATTTCGGAATGAATGTAACAAAATATAAGTTGGACAAAGATTAAAGAATATTTTAAAATGAGACATTTAAAAAAAATAAATCACCTCTCAAGAAAAAGCGCTCATAGAAATGCTATGCTCGCAAATATGACCTGCTCTCTTATTAAACATAAAAGTATTATTACTACTGTGGCTAAAGCTAAAGCATTAAAAAAATATGCTGAACCTATATTTACTCGCGCTAAAATTGATAATACCCATTCACGCCGCATAGTATTCAGCTATTTGCAAAATAAAGATGCCGTTACTGAACTTTTTAGAAATGTAGCAGTTAAAATCGCTGATAGACCCGGTGGATATACCAGAATACTTAAATTAGGTACTCGCAAAGGCGACAATGCTGAAATCTGTAAAATAGAACTGGTCGATTATAACGAACTTATGCTTTATAATACAGAAGAAAAGAAAATTAAAACATCACGCCGCGGCAGCAAATCAAAAAAGAAAATTACTGATATTAATGCCCCTTCCGAAATCTCTGTTGATGAAAATAATAACACTATTTCTGATGATAACCCGCCAAGTGATAATCAAACTCAAAATACTGAAAATATTCCACAAGATGAAATTACTCAAAATGATAATATTGAAATACCTGATAATTCTGAAAATATTGACGAAAAACACAATCTGTAAAATTATTTTTTTTAACATATAATACTAAATTTATTTAATTATGAGTGGAATAGTTTATGTGCATGGAAGACAAATCCTTGATTCAAGAGGAAATCCAACCATTGAAGTTGACCTTTATACTGAAAACGGCGTTGTTGGTAGAGCATCAGTCCCATCAGGCGCTTCAACAGGAATTCATGAAGCACTCGAAATGAGAGACGGAGATA
>JAKIYJ010000075.1 GCA_022708585.1 Bacteroidota bacterium | reverse complement strand
TTTTTGAAATTTTCAGGAAATGCTTTTTTAAATTGCAAAGCTATACCTTTACCCATTATACCTACAGTATTTACTGTATTTACGAGGGCATCAGCTTCGCTTTCTAATATATTTCCTACAACGTATTTTATCATTTTTAATTATTTATTAAAAATAAGCATTTGAATCAATTTTGATTTTTTGCTCAGATATTCCAAAATTAATTAATTTTTCCTTAGTGGACTCATTATGGCAAATGAAATATTTAATAAAGTGAGGAGGTATATCGTCCTTTATCAAAAATTCAGCTTGTTTTTTCCATTTTATTTCAGCATTCTCGGTACCACCCTAATATTTTGCTTCTATGCTATCCCAATCTAGTATTGAAGTTATTTCATTTATTTTACTTTTATCATAAAACATTGTTAAATTATCTGTTGCGTGCCCATTAGTGAAATAATATTCATTATCTAATCTTAATATTTCACCTAATTTACAAACAATATATATAATATCAAATGCTTGTGTGGGTGCATTTACATAGTTGCCACCATGTTGAATTACATAAAGCATCGGCATTCTCAAATTTTTTTGCTGATCCTTGTTGATATTAAAGATATATCTCCGATTTCTTTATAATTATGATTTCTTTGATTTGAATTTTTATGCGTTATACCATATTCAAGTATATGAGGGATATTATCTATGTGTGTTATTCTATATAATTTAATGTCATCAATTTTTTTCATCATTTGAAAAACATATTTTTTCAAATTTAATAAAAAAAATTAAAATATGGCTATATTTAAAAAAATTGCAATTATTATCATTTATAGCAATAGTGCAAACTTTAATTTATCTAAATATTTTGCTATATATTTTTAACTAAATTATTTAAGAAAAAGAATTATTCAAGTAATTGCATATATAAGTTTACCTCAAATACAAAGGTGTGGAATATCTTTACAACTAATGAAAAGATGTATGAAAAATTCATTAAAACAAAATTTGTAAGAACCTATATGTGTTCTACCTCGAAGATCTGGTAATCTCAAATTTGGAATTTTAGAACAATTATCACTTCAAATGTGTTTTTAATATAGAAACACTCGAACGACACTTTTTCAGAATAGAGCCATTTATCTACTTTTCAAAATGTATTCAATATTTCAAAATGTATTCAATATTTCAGAATGTATTCAATATTGCCAAAAACAAATAATATCCTAAGTAGTGTCTGTCCATAATGTCCGATTTCATCGTTATTCTCAGCCTTCAAATCAGTTATGTACTTTAGTACACTCCTGATTTTCAGGCTATCGAAACCTCGAACTCGAACATTCTGAAACAAACTCTTGACTGTATGGACAGACACTAATTACAACAATTTTTTAGAATAAAGCCATTTGATTTAGAGATTTTCGGAGTGAGTTCAATTTTTTTATATCCATTTTATAAGAGGAAAATCCTGGCGATGTGGCAATAATTCATGTTTAGGGTATAATCTGAAAGCATAATCGTGAATACCGGCATTTTCAATATTAATATTACATCCAAAAGTAATTATATGTTTTTCTTTTTTAATTACTTTCATTTCTTCAACCAGATTAATTTTTATTCCTTTACCATTATTATTGGCAACGAAAATCACTTCGAGGCATACATCAAGGTCAGAAAGTTCGTTCAGGTCAATAACTACTTCGGCATTAAAAGTATCGCCAAGGTTAATAGAATCAGAATTTGATTCTGGAACGTTAACAGAGATTACTTCAATGCTATCCCATCCATTAAGTACTTTACGTTTCCATGCAGCAATTTTACGAGCATTTTCAAAATTATCCTTACAAATAAGAGCGGAACGATGGAACATAGGTTCATATATTTTTGAATAATATTCATCTATCATTCTTTTCATTGTAAAACGAGGGGCTATGTTGGCAATAGTATTTTTAACAAATTGTATCCATTTCACAGGGATATCAGTTTCATTACGATCGTAAAAAGTTGGTATAATTTCTTCTTCAAAGATGTTATAAATTGTTTCAGCATCGAGGTCGTCTTGTAGTTCTTCTTTTTCGTAAGTTATTTCTTCTTTAACGGCCCAACCTGCACCGGGCAAATAACCTTCGGCCCACCATCCATCAAGGACACTAAAATTAATAACACCATTCATAACGGCTTTTTGTCCACTGGTACCTGAGGCCTCCATTGGGCGTTGAGGTGTATTTAACCAGACATCTACGCTCTGTATCAAACGTTTTGCAAGTTCAATATCATAATTTTCTATAAAAATTATTTTTCCGACGAATTGAGGTTTTCTGGTTATTTCTATAATTTTTTTAATAAGTTCCTTACCGGCGTTATCAGCAGGGTGTGCTTTACCTGCGAACACAAAAATAACAGGTTTATCAGGTATATTAACTATTTCTGCCAATCTGTCAATATTTCTAAAGATAAGATATGCTCTTTTATAGGCAGCGAAGCGACGTGCAAAACCAATTATTAATGCTTTGTCATTAAGAGACTCCATGATACGCGAAATCAAAGAAGGATTTTCCTGCCTTTGGGTCATTTCACAACTAATTCTCTTTTTCAAGTATTCAATAAAATCTTTACGTTGTGCCTGTTTTATGTCCCATATAACTCTATTTTCAACATCATAAATAGCTTTCCAGTAATCGGGATCGGATTGAGCGTTCATAAAGCCTTCGGGGAATTCATTTTCATATAATTTTCTCCATCTTGGTGCTACCCATGTTGGCATATGTACCCCATTAGTAACATAACATATATTATCAAGTTCTTCGGGGAAAAAGCCTTCAAAAAGATTGTTAAACATTTTTCTGGTAACATTTCCATGAATTCTACTAACTCCGTTAGTATACTGTGAAAACTTCATGGCAAGAATACTCATAGAAAATTCTTCTTCGGGATTTCCTGGTATTACTTTTCCTAAATTAATGAATTCATCCCAGGTAAGATTCAATCTCTCGGCATAATGAGGTATATAAGTACGTAAAATATTTTCGTTAAATTTGTCGTGTCCTGCTGGAACAGGAGTATGAGTAGTAAAAACAGTTGTAGATTTAATCACTTCAAGAGCTTGAGCGAAAGAGAGTTTATCATCATTTACCAGTTTACGCAAGCGTTCCATACCTGTAAAAGCCGCATGTCCTTCATTACAATGATATAAAGAAGGTTTAATATTCAAGGCGTCAAGCAATCTAATACCTCCAACTCCAAGTAAAAGTTCCTGTTTAAAACGATTTTCCCAGTTGCCTCCATATAATTGATAAGTAACCTGTCTGTCTGCTTCTGTGTTCTGTTCCATATCAGTATCTAAAAGATATAAAGTTACACGGCCAACATCTATTTTCCATATACGAGCATAAAGTTTACGTCCAGGCAAAGCTATTGTGATAAAACGCCAATCGCCATTTTCATCATGCACAGGAGAAAGTGGCAATTCAGAAAATTTAAGATTGGAAGGACTGTCAAGTTGATCACCAAGCAAAGAAATTTTTTGATTAAAATAACCCTGTCTATATAATAAACCAACACCTATCATATTTTTATTTGAGTCACTGGCTTCTTTGAGATAATCACCAGCCAGCATACCCAAACCACCCGAAAATAATTTCAAGGAATTATGTAAACCAAACTCCATACAGAAATAAGCTACCAGATGATCTGTCTTAGGTTTTTCGCTCATATATTTTTCAAATTCTCGATAAACAGAATCCAGTTTTTTCTTAAATACAGAATCATTTTCGAGTTCCTTAACTTTGTTGTATGGCAATCTTTGTAAGAGAAGGATAGGATTTTCATCAACTTTTTCCCACAAATCATTATCAATTTTCCTGAATAGTTCCCGAGCAGATGGTGTCCAGCTCCACCATAGATTATTGGCAAGTTTATGTAAATTAGCGAGGCTATCAGGTACTTTTGAAGCCACAAGAAGTTTTCTCCATTGAGGTTTAGGAGCTTTATAAGGTCTAAATACAAGATTTTCGGGTTGTTTATTTCTATAAAGTTCTTCTCTTTGGGCGGTTTGTTTAAGAGTAATAGAATAAAGTTTTTTATAGTTATCAAAAAGATTTTTCCATAAAGATGTACGTGAAATATTGAAAGCCATTAGCCTGGCTGCTTCCTTTTCACTTTCACTTTTAAAATAATATTGCATTATAATGGCTGCAATTTGTTCAACAACATACGTCTCATTGTTTTCGTTGCGTTCAATAACATAAATACCACCTGCTGTATCTGAATAATGTGCCTGTACCCATTTCCCAAAACCTGATAATGAAGTTGTAACTGTTGGTATTCTAAAAGCCAGACTTTCCAATGGTGTATAGCCCCATGGTTCATAATATGATGGAAAAACAGTCATATCCATTCCAATCAAAACATCATAATATGAAAGATTAAAAACTCCATCATGCCCATTAAGATAACAAGGCACAAAAATCACTTTTACCTTGTCATTTATATTGTTTTGCAAATTATTTTTTCTAAAAAGAGCCAATACAGGATCATTTTCTTCATCGTGAAGATAATGTGTCAAATATTTATTAGGATTACCTGTATTATTAATATTAATATTATCATGAATTTTACCTGTGAGTTCCTGTTTAGGACCTGTATGCCCTGCGGGAACAAGAATCATAGCGATTAAATTGCCTGGAAATTCCTGATTTTTATTTAAATTTCCAAGAGATTCAATAAATAAATCAATACCTTTATTTCTAAATTCATATCTTCCACTTGTTGCAACTAATAATGTATTATCTGGTACAGAACAACCGAATAAGGCTTTGGCAACATCAAGAATTTTTTTGCGAGCAGTATCTCTTTTAGTTTGAAATAACTCGGCAGGAGGGACAAAAGCATCTTCAAATCCATTGGGAGTTATAACATCGGGCGTTCTTCCAAGAAAATGTATACATTCCTGTGAAGTAATTTCGCTGACAGTTGCGAAACTGTCACATTCGCGGGCAGAGACACTTTCAAGTGAGAATTTTGATTCTACACGGAATTCTCTTGCCACCTGTTCGGGATTATAATTTTGTAAATTACCATATAAAGGTAATTTATTACTGGCAATAGTGCGTCCTAAAACAGTAGCATGAGTGGTAAAGGCAGTACCAATTTGAGGTACATTTTCTTTTAAATATAAAATTCCTGTTCCTGTCATCCATTCATGAAAATGCGCTACAATTTTATCCTGTCCTGAAATGTAAAATTTATAAAAGTTTTCAATAACGACGGCTGCTGCATAACCAAACAAAGCAGGTTCAATATAGTCCCATTGTCCGTGTAATGAATCAAGTTTAAATTTTTCCCAAAAATGAGCTAATATTTTATCCTTTTCAGCAAAATAAGGGGTAAAATCGACAAGAAACACAATAGGATTACCTTTAATATTCCACCTGCCTATTCTTAATTTAATATTATTATCAGATTGAATTTTTTCACGCCATACGCGAAATAATCCCGTATCTTCTATAAATTCTGAATGTCCATTAGTATCTGTAAGAATATCAGGCCCTATTAGAATATAATTAACATTATTTTCACCAATAACACTCGGTACTTTGGTAGATATAACTGTGTATATACCTCCTACTTTATTACAAACTTCCCAGCTTGTTTCAAAAATATAATCAGGTTTAATAAATTGATTTTTGTTCATAATAATAATTCATAAGAATGCAAATGTACATTGAAATTTTTAATTAACAACTGTTAATATTCATTAAAAGTATACCAGTAAAGTGGTTTTTTATTTTATGAAATGGAGCATAACAAATTTAAATAAAATAAAAAATATTTGTGAACAGTATTTTTTTGATAAAATAAATTAATTGAAAATATAGATAAATTTAATTAGAATAAAATTTATCAACTTTTCGGAGTGAACTCATGTTTTTTATATATTTGCAGAAAATTATTTGATTATTAACATTAATCTTTTAAAATTTATTCCTTATGAAAAAGTTAATTTTTACAATTGCAATTGCTGTTATTGCAACAACAAATTTAACAGCACAAACTGGTGTATCCATTAACACTACAGGTGTAGCAGCCGATCCTTCTGCAATGCTTGATGTTTCATCTACTGATGCGGGGATTTTAATTCCTCGAATGACAAAAACACAACGTAATGCAATTTTAGCCCCCGCCGAAGGGCTTCTTATATACCAAACCGATGATACAATTGGCTTCTGGTATTACAGTAATAAATGGAATCTAATGGGACAGAAAGGTGCTACTGGTCCTCAGGGTCCTACTGGCAATGACGGTGTTGCTGGCGCTACCGGTCCCACAGGTCCTGTAGGGGCAACGGGTCCTGCTGGCATTACACCTGGTACTGCCACTGGCAATACTCTCTACTGGGATGGCTCTACGTGGGCTGAATCTCATAATATCTACAATGATAATACCCGGGTTGGTATTAATACAAACAACCCCGATGCCTCCGCAGGATTAGATATTAATTTTAATGATAAAGGACTTTTAATCCCTCGCCTAACCACCGCAGAGCGCAATAACATTCAAAATCCTGCCGAAGGGCTTGTTATTTATAATACAGATAATGGATGTATTGAGATTTATCGTTTAGCACAAGGTTGGTTTAATATGTGCCAGTCTGGTTCAAATGAATGTATAATATTGCCTTCTATAATCTCACCTGCTGGCTATTATTATACTGGTTTTTATCATGAATTTACCGGAAATGGGCAATGGTGGGTTACAAAGGCTAATTATCCTAAACCTAGAACTTATCTTAGGTCTGTAACATATAATAATGCAATATATGTATTCGGGCATCCAATTTCTAGTGGTTCTTCTTCTGATAATTATAAAGTATATAAGTATACTCCATCTAATAATAGTTGGACAACACTTGCTGATATGAATAGTTCTATGAATTATGACAGATATTGTTTAGAAGAGGTAAATGGTAAATTCTATTTTATTGCAGGAATTGCCAGCTCTTCATGTGGTAATGCAAATACATGGGAATAT
>JAKIYJ010000074.1 GCA_022708585.1 Bacteroidota bacterium | reverse complement strand
CAACAAGAATTTTCTTTAATCAATTTTTTTGTATTATTTTTTCTAATTTTTTGATTTTGAAAAAATGACTTTTTGGAGTGGACTCAAATTTACAATATTTTTCCATTATTTTTATATTCAGTTTCTATTAATAGTAATTAAATTTATAATAAATTTAATTGGCATAATCAATTTTATAAGCATATAAAATATCCCATATTAATGAAGATAATTATAAACTTTTGAAGTGGACTTAAAATTAAAATTCAAAAAGCTCTTTTATTTTTATAGAGAACAAATATTTTAAGATTCAATCTGGACTTATTGTAAATTTAAAAGTCTTGCTCAACTTATTTTTTAACAAATACAGCACAAGATAATAAGGAGCAAGTATCCCTATTGAAAACAACCCTGCAAAAAGTTCGCTGAAATTTAATAATGTTAATATTATTAATGAAAGCATCATAATTATAAAAGGTATAATGTATGCTAACAGTACAGCTTTACCGCCTAATGATTTTTTCATTTTAACTGTAACAGTTTGTCCTGGTTTATAAATTGAAGCATTGTTTACATTTATATCTACCAGCATTTCTTTAAAATCATTAACAGAGCAAAGTGATTTAGCTTTACAGATTGCACAGGCAGAACTTACAATTATTTTTACAAAAATTGTATTATTTTTAATTTGTTCAACGATGCCTTGATGGGTTATGTTGTTACATTCAGAGGACATTATATTTATTGTTTTTTGGTATGAATAGAACCAAGTTCAAGCCCATGAGAACCAGCCCCTTTTTCATTTTTTCTTAACATAAAGGCAAAGAATAAACCTAAAATTCCACATATTGAAAATATCCACATACCTGGCGTATATCCTTCTGGATTTGTAGCAGAAGCAGACGACATATCATTAACAAATCCAATGATGATATTGAAACCAAATAATCCAACATTTTGAATCATTGTCATCAATCCATACGCTGTGCCCAGTTTGGAATCCTGAACAACAAGGGCTACTGATGGCCACATAACAGCAGGTACAAGTGAAAAAGCCAATCCCATAATTGACATTGGTATAATTAAACTGAAAGGGAAGAGAGCATCAATTCCCAACCAGTTTATGTTTAATCTTATTCCTTCGTTTAATCCTATAAAACTACCAAGGTCAATTTTATAAGCCATAACAAGATAAACGGGGACAATCAATAAGGAACCAATCATCATCATAAGTGAACGTTTCCCGACTTTATCAACCAATAGTCCAAAAAGAGGGGTAAAAATCATAGCCGCCAATGTCAACATACTGCTTAATCCACCTCCAACTTCTCTTGTAGTACCATGTACATCCTGAAAAAACTTAATGGCAAAAGTTTGAAATGGGAAAATAGCTGAATAAAAAACAACGCACAAGCAGCAAATAAACCAAAATGACTTACTGAAAGACTTAAAATTTAAAAATGTAAATACTATAATAACAACAATAATTGCAATAAGTTTTAAAATATTTTCTACTTCCAAACTTGGCAGTATAAAATTTACCTGAAATAAAAGTATTAAAGACAAAGGAATTAAGGTTATAACTAATATTATTCTTGATCTGTTCAATTTAAATATTTCGCTTAATGCGATTTTGTCCTGTTCTCCTTCTTTATTGAGTATAAAATTTTTTTCAGCATACAAGTCAAGCAAGTAATATACTATAAGACATATTACGGCAAACAAGCCAGCTGCTACGGTTATCATTAATGGTCCCTGCCAGGTATTATAGAATGATTTTCCCCAGGAAGGCGAATTGAGAGCCAGAAATGAACCCAGACGTGCTATTGTAAGGTTAAGTCCAAAAGCGAGGGACAATTCTTTTCCCTTAAACCATTTGGCAATAACTGTGGTTATGGCAACTATCATAGATTCTGCACCGAGGCCAAAAATCAAACGTCCAATAACCATCATAAGAAAACTGTCGCTTAAAGCTGTAAATAAAGCACCAATAAAAACAAGAATAGTAAAGATAAGAGCTGATTTTTTAGTGCCTATTCTGTCAATTATAATTCCACCAACCAAAACCATAATTATGTTGGGGAAACTGTATATTCCCTGCAAAAGCCCAATGTTTTGGTCGGTAAAATGCAATTGTTTTACAAGCAAATCAGCCAGCGGACTTATGCTATCATAAATGTAATAGTTGCCAAACATAGCAAGGCTTATAAACAGCAGCACCGTCCACCTGTATATAGCCAAAGGTTCCTTTTTAACTTTTGTCGCCACAGTAGTATATGAATTCATTATAAAAGTTGATTAAAAAAGTAAAAAGCAAAATTAAAATAAAGCAAGGAATGAAAACTTGATTTTAACTTTTTTCTTTTATTGCAGTTAAATTAAAAATCTTGTTCAACATCAAAAGTTTCTACAAGTGAAAAATCGATTTGTCGACGAAAAAGATTAATATGACTTACTTTTACTCTTAATTTATCACCAAGTTTGTATTGTTTTCCATATCTTTGGCCATAAATCAAATAATTTTCTTCATCCAGTAAATAGTGGTCATCGTGCATACTACGTAAAGGTATCATACCTTCACAATAATTATCATTTAATTCTACGAATATTCCCCATTGTGTCAGTCCTGAAATATGCCCTTCAAACTCCATCCCTATACTGTTTGCAAGATATTCTGCCTGTTTAAACTTTACGGAGTCTCTTTCAGCCTCTGTGGCTTTTTTCTCCATTTCGGAAGAATGTATGCAATATTGTTCATATTCTGCCTGTTCAACAGATTTGCCTCCATTTAGATAATATTCCAGCAGGCGATGGACCATAAGGTCAGGGTATCTTCGTATAGGACTGGTAAAATGGGTATAAAAATTAAAAGCAAGCCCATAATGTCCAATATTTTCAGTTGAATAATAAGCTTTAGCCATAGTACGAATAGCAAGGTTTTCGATAATATTCTCTTCTGTTTTGCCTTTTATTTGCTTAAACAATTTATTGTAAGAGGAAGCAATATTTTGTGATGTATCTATTTTAATGTTATATCCGAGTTTATTAATAAATGAAGAAAAACTGTTAATTTTTTCAGCAAGTGGTTTGTCATGTATTCTATAAACGAAAACAGGTGGTAGTTTTTTCCCTTTTACTTTTCCAATATGTTCGGCAACGCGTTTATTGGCAAGTAACATAAATTCTTCTATCAAAAAATTGGAATCTTTCATTTCCTTAACGAAAACATCAACAGGTTTTGCATTTTCATCGAGTTTAAATTTTACTTCTTTGGATTCAAAGTTAATAGCTCCTTTTGCAAATCTTTTTTTACGCAGTTTTTGAGCCAGTTTATGAAGGGTTAAGATTTCAAAAGCATAATCTCCCTGCCCTGTTTCAATAATATTTTGTGCTTCATCATAAGTAAATCTTCTGTTTGATTTAATAATTGTTTTACCAATCCATTCATTAAGAACGTTGGCATTTTCGTCCATTTCAAAAACAGCAGAAAAACAAAGTCTTTCTTCATCAGGGCGCAAAGAACAAATATCATTGCTAAGTTTTTCAGGCAACATAGGAATCACTCTATCAACAAGATACACAGAAGTTCCTCTATCAAAAGCTTCTTTATCAATAGCAGAGCCTGGTTTTACATAATATGAAACGTCGGCAATATGAATACCTGTTTCCCAATTGCCATTATCAAGTTTACGTAACGACAGAGCATCGTCAAAATCTTTTGCATCATCAGGGTCTATTGTAAAAGTAGTAATTTCTCTATAATCGCGGCGGTTATTTTTTTCATCATCTGTAATTTCAGTATTGATGTTTGCAGATTCTTTTTCAGTTTCTTTGGAAAAAGAAAGTGGAAAGTCATAATTAGCCAGTATTGATAGCATTTCAGCATTATTATCACCTGGTTTACCAAGTACTTCAATTATTTCGCCGTAGGGGTTTTTAGAATTTTCAGGCCAATCAATCATTTTAGCTAATACCTTATCACCGTTTTCTGCACCTCCAATTTTAGCAGCAGGTATAAAAAGGTCTACCATTGTATTTCCATTGTCAGGAATAACAAAGCCATAATCATTATGCATTTGCATAATACCAACAAAATTTGTTTTGGCTCTTGTTATTATTTTTACAATTTCACCTTGCAACTTTTTACCCTTACGTTCAGGAAATAGTAATACTTTTACGGTATCGCCATGTAATGCATGGCAGGTATTATCAGGCGCTATGTATATATCTTCATTTTCATTTTCACGAATAACATAAGCAACACCACTTTGCTTCATATCTACTTTCCCAACAGCATATATTTGGTTTGAAAATTTTTTGTCAATTTTTTTTAAATTTAACTTATATTTTCCCTTTTTGTCTTCTTTTAATATTCCTTCATTAACTGATATTTCTATACTGTCTTTAACCAGTTTACGCCCTGCTTTATCATTTATGCCAAGTGCATGCGAAATTTGTTTATAATTGTAAGCAGTGAATGGATTTTTTAATAATAAGGTTATAATGTTCTTTGATAAAAGATCTCCTTTACCCTTTCTGTTTTTCTTGCTCATTAGTATTGGTTAGAAAAGATTAATTTTAATTAGAGTTTGTCCATAATGTCCGATTTCATCGTTATTATTAGCCTTCAAATCAGTTATGTACTTTAGTACACTCCCGATTTTCAGGCTATCGAAACCTCGAACTCGAACATTCTGAAACAAACTCTTGACTTTATAGACAGCCACTAAATTATAAATAAATGAGTCAATTCCGAAAAGTTATTTTTACATTTAATTATTTTGAAAATTAAAGTAAATTAGCCAATAACATAGATAAAAAAATATAAAATATAGATAAATTTTAATTATAATAAATTTATAAACTTTTTAGAACAAACTTATATATTAAATAACAAATTTAATGTTAATTTTATTGTAATTATCTCCTGATATTTAAAGTTTTCATTAATTTTGATAAAATTTATAAATATTAATCACGTTATTACTTCATTAATATTTAAGCACGATTTAATTTTTCAAGAAAATAAATTTATTGTGAAAACAAAGATGAAAAATTTTATATTTATATTTTTATTTATTATTATAATTATAACAGTACCTTTTGCTTCTTATTCGCAGGAAACTTCGGATAATTTATTTAAAAAAGGAAGTAAATTACTTGATGAAAAGAAATATAAGGAATCTATTGTTATGTTTGATGAGGCATTGAAAATAAGTCCTCTTGATCCTGAAATATACATATACAGAGGCCTGGCAAAATATTATTTACAGGAATACAAGGATGCCATTATTGATTTTACTAGAACTATAGAAATACAACCCGATTATGCTGAAGCATATAATTTGCGTGGTATTGCTCGTGGTGACCTTGGTGACAGAACCGGCGCCTGCGAAGATTGGTATAAAGCTTCTGATTTTGGATTGAATACAGTTATTAAATTAATACAGGAGTTTTGTCTTGACGAATAACATAATTAATTAATCTTTGATATGACTAATTTAAAATTTATAAGTTCTCTACTGTGGCTATGCACTGTTAATTTTGTTTTAGCACAATCTGTTACTACTATTAAAGGAACTGTAAAAGACAATAAAAACTTTACAAATATTTCTATAAGCAAAATGGGGGGAAAGGCAACTAAACTCGCTTCATCTCTTATTGATGCCCAGGGTAACTTTTCTATGAGTTTTAATGTTGAAAAAACCTGTTTTCACAGACTTGAACTTAATAATAAAATATATCAGTTACTTGTTATTAGCCCGGGTGAAAATATTAATATCATTTTTAGTTTAAATGATTTTCAGAACAGTATGCAAATTTCAGGTTCTCCTGAATCCGAACTTATTGTTGAAACACAGAAAATCCTTAATGGTTTTAAAAAACGTACCGATAGTCTTGATGTTATTTATAAAAATCATGTTACTTCATCGAATATTGATTCCTTACGGTATGAATTGAGCCTTAAAGCTCAACAAATTGAAATAGAAAGAATTAATTTTATACATGATTTTATTGTTAAACATAATAATTCACTGGCAGGATTGATATTTATCGAACAACTCAATATTGACCAATATCTTAATACTTATAGCATTTTAGATAAGGGGCTTTTTGAAAAGTATCCTGATGACGATTATGTTGTTTCATTTCATTATAAAGAGAACAGCAATTGGTAGCCCAGCTCCCGAAATTGTACTGCCTGCTCCTGATGGAAACAAAATAGCTTTATCTTCTTTACTGGGCAAAATTGTAGTAATTGACTTTTGGGCTTCATGGTGTGGCCCTTGCAGACATGAAAATCCTAATAAGGTTGCTATTTACAATAAATATAAAGACAAAGGTCTGGAATTTTACAGTATCTCACTGGATAAAGACAGAAATGCATGGCTTGCTGCTATTGACAATGACAAACTTACCTGGACACAGGTGAGCGATCTTAAATATTTTCAAAGTGAAGCAGCAATATTGTATGGAGTAACTTCCATACCAACAATGTTTATTATGGACCAAAAGGGGTATCTTGTTGCAAAAGGTTTAAGAGGTCAGCAACTTGAAAATAAAATTATTGAATTACTTGGACAATAATTTTTATTTTTATCTGGTTCGTTTTTTTTAGTATAAATATTTTTTGTATCTTTGTGTTGCCGTAAATAAAAAAGCCGGTGATTCTATCGCCTTTGTTTTTTGACAAAGGAGGAAAGTCCGGACAGCATAGAGCACCATACTTCCTAACGGGAAGGTTCTCCAGCGGCTATGGGAGAAACAGAAAGTGCCACAGAAAATAACCGTCCTGAGGATGAAAATTTCAGGATAAGGGTGAAAACGTGAGGTAAGAGCTCACGACATAGTCAGGTGACTGGCTATGTGGGTAAACCTTATGGGCTGAAAGACCAAATATACCGGTGTTTAAGGGCTGCTCGTCCGTACCGGGGGGTAGGTCGTTTGATCTTTTATTATTAAAAGCATAGATAAATGATAGAATTTATACTCTTATGTATAAAACAGAATCCGGCTTACAAGCCGGCTTTTTTGTTTATTCCAATTATGAATCTACTCCGAAAAGTCATTTTTATTTTAAATATTTTTTTTGATAAGATAAATTAATTAAAAATATAGATAATTTTAATTAGTGGCTGTCCATAAAGTCAAGAGGTTGTT
>JAKIYJ010000073.1 GCA_022708585.1 Bacteroidota bacterium | reverse complement strand
TGCCAAAGATAAGGAGGCTAACTACAGTTTAGCACAAATATATCATAAACATCCTTTATTTATTCAGAAAACTATTGGAGATTATCGTCAATCAATAGTTAATAACTTATTTAATAATATGCTTAACAAAAGATTGGAAGAGCTTAGACAAAAGGAAGATCCACCTTTTGTTTTCGCTTATGCGGCATACACTCCTTTTATAGGACCAAAGGATGTTTTTTTGAATTTAGCTATGTCGGCAAATAATAAAACTCTTACCGCACTTCAATCTTTAATGGAAGAAAATGAAAGAGTTAAAAAATATGGCTTTACAGAATCCGAGTTTGAAAGAGAAAAAAAATCTTTATTGAAAGAATATGAGAATATGTATAATGAACGCAACAAAATTGAGTCCGAAGATTATGTTGCTGAATATGTACGTAATTTTGGAATAAACCAGGAACCCATTCCAGGAATTGAATTTGAATATGAACTGTATAAAAAATTTATTCCTTTAATTTCTCTTGAAGAAGTAAATAAACTTGCTTATAAATGGATTACTGATAATAATAAGGTTATTGTTATTGCAGGACCAGATAAAGAAGATGTTACATTTCCTGAAGAAAAAGATATATTTGAACTTGCAAAAAAAATAAACCATATCGAAATAACACCTTATGTGGATAAAATCTCTGATTTGCCCTTAATATCAAAAATGCCTGTTAAAGGAAAAATTAAAAAAACAACTAAAAATAAATCTCTTGATTTTATTGAATGGACATTAAGTAATGGAACTAAAGTTGTTGTTAAACCTACTGATTTTAAAGATAATGAAATATTATTTCATGCTTTTAGTGTTGGTGGCAATTCTCTTTATTCTCAAAAAGATGATATTTCAGCTAAAATTGCAGCCGATGTCTTTAATGCAAGTGGAGTTGGTGCGTATGATAAAATTGAACTTGATAAAAAATTATCAGATAAAATTGTAGAAATAACTCCTTTTATTAGAGAACTGACCGAGGGTTTTGAAGGTAGATGCGCTCCACAGGATGCCGAGACCCTACTCCAGTTATTATATTTATATTTTACTCAAGCCCGTATAAATAAAGAATCTTTTAATTCTTATATTAGCAGGAAAAAAGCAGAATATGAAAATTCTGAATTAAGTCCTGAAAGTACGTGGAGAGATACTATAGTATCTGTTATGTCTCAATATCATCCACGTCGCAGACCATGGAACTCAATAATTATAGATGAAGCTGACTATAAAAGAATTGATAAAATATACAGAGAACGCTTTGCTGACCCCAATAATTTTATTTATGTATTTGTAGGTAACATTGATATTAAGACTTTTAAACCTCTTGTTGAACAATATATTGGAGGATTGCCTTCATTAAATCGTAATGAAACATGGAAAGACCTTGGGATAAGGTATCCGTCTCAAAATATTGATAAAACTGTATTTAAAGGCAAAGAAAATAAAAGTTATGTATATATTAGTTATACTGGTAATTTTGATTATAATCAACAAAATATCATTGAAGCAGAAATGCTTACCAGTATTTTAAGTACCAAATTGCTTGAAATTGTTAGAGAAGATAAAAGCAGTGCTTATAGTATAGGTGCTTATGCAAATATGGAACGATTACCTGTTGCTTCATATTCTATAACCATTACTTTCGGTTGTGATCCTGATAAGGTTGATGAAATAACCAATATTATTAATAAAGAAATTGAGAGACTTAAAACTACAGGTCCTTCGCCTGCTGAACTGGCAAAAGCCAAAGAGAAAAAATTTCGTGAAAGAGAAACTGATATAAAAAACAATGATTTCTGGCTTGATAAAATTAAATCCTTTTATCTGGGTAATTTAAAAGAAAATGATATAAGAGATTTTGAAAAAATTGTTAAAAATATATCAGAGGAAAATATTAAACTGGCTGCAAATAAATATTTTAATAATAGTGTTAGAATATCCTTAAAACCAGAGCAATGATTTTAAATATCTAAATTTAAATCCAACTGATCTCTCAATTTTTCAAGAGAAGGATTTTTTTCTACAAAATTTTTGTACTTTTCATCAGGAGTAAAAGGTTTAACTGTTGTGTTTGATTCAGTTACTTTGATTTCGAGTTTTATTTTATAATTTTTAAGTTTTTCACTTAAAAAAGTATGCATCTGATTTAATATATTATTTAATGTTTTTTGTTGTATTGTATTATCAACGATAAATTCGATAACAAAATCATCTTTTAGTTCCGGATTTCTACTGTTAAGAGTAGTATATAAATTAAGATCAGTTTCTTTAAACTGTATCTTGTACTCATTCCATATTTTTTGCAAATCTTCTTTGGTAAAATTTTCTTCCAACAAATTTTCTTGTGCCTGTTGCATATTATCTTCAAAAGATGTTTTTTTGTCAAATTCATCTTTTATTGACACGGTAACGGGCATTTTAGATACTAATGAGGATTTGTTTTCAGGGTTAATAATGTTTTTTTTAGTTTTGGGTTCTGTTGTTTTCAAAGTTTCCACATTAGCAGTTTTTTTTTGTTTTATAGGAGTATCTGTTACTGGTATTTGAGTTTTGGGTAATGTTGTTTCGGAAACATCTTTATCACTTTGTTGAACGATGCCAGTTAAATCATCATCTTTTTTCATTATAGCACAAGTTCTTGTCAGGGCAAGTTCTACAAGCAATCGTTTATTGTTGCTTTCCTTATAATTTATATCGGAGCTTGAAAATATTTCAAGTGATTTTAATAAAAATGATGAATTACATCTGCTGCTTTGTTCAATGTATTTGTTTTTTAATGATTCACCTGTTTCAAGAATCTTTGCAGTATCAGGATCCTGGGCAATCAATAAATTTCTATAATGTTGTGCTAATCCGGACAAAAAATACTGCCCGTCGAATCCATTTTCTATTATATCATTAAATAAAAGCAAAGAACCTGATACATTGCCATCAAGTATAAAATCTGTTATTTTAAAATAATAATCAAAATCTAATATATTAAGATTATTAATAACAGTTTGATATGTAATTTTATTCCCCGAGAAACTTACAATCTGGTCAAAAATTGATAAGGCATCACGCATTGAGCCATCAGCCTTTTGAGCTATAATATGCAGTGCGTCTATTTCTGCATCAATTGATTCATTCTTTGCAACATATAAAAGTTGTTTCGCTATGTCTTCTACTTTTATTCTTTTAAAATCAAAAACTTGGCATCTTGAAATTATAGTAGGTAAGATTTTATGTTTTTCGGTAGTTGCCAGTATAAATTTTGCATAGGAAGGAGGTTCTTCCAATGTTTTTAAAAAAGCATTGAATGCAGCTTGCGACAGCATGTGTACTTCATCAATAATATATACCTTGTATCTCACTCCCTGAGGAGGTATCCTGACCTGATCAACCAAAGCTCTTATATCTTCAACTTTATTATTGGATGCAGCATCAAGTTCATGAATATTGAAAGATGCTGAAACATTAAAAGAAAGACAGGCTTCACATTCATTACAGGGTTCTACTTCTGGACTTAAATTAGTACAATTTATTGTCTTTGCCAGTATCCTTGCACATGTTGTTTTGCCAACTCCTCTAGGACCACAAAACAAAAATGCCTGCGCAATCTGATTGTTTTTAATTGCATTCTTTAATGTTGTTGTTATTGAAGATTGTCCCACCACCATATCAAATGTAGATGGTCTGTACTTACGCGCCGAGACTACAAAATTTTCCATTTGTCTTTTTATCTTTTAACAAAAGTAATATTTTTTTAATCTGTTTTGCTCTATTCTATAAAATTGTTGTAATTATGCATAATACATAAAGTTTGTAAAGTTCATAAAGTTTGTAAAGTTTATAAAGTTCATAAAGTTCATAAAGTTATTGGTGTTATGAAAATAGAGAGGTTTAAGAATATTATTTCGCAGCGGTGATTTTTTCTTTTCGCACTTTTCTTTGTATGGTAGATAAAGAAAAGTGCATAAATTTTTTGATAAAATAATTAATTTCATAGATAAGTTGATTAAAAATATAGATAAAATTAATTAGAATAAAATTAACTATTTACCCTGTTAAATAATTTCAAATTTTCGTTAATTATGTGGTACTATGTGTATATTTTGCGTAGTAAGAAGGATAGAATGTTTTATACGGGTTATACAAAAAATTTGAAATTACGATTTGAGCAACATCAAAAAGGGTTAGTTAATTCAACAAAGGGGAGGCGACCATTTGAGTTAGTTTATTTTGAAGGATGTTTAAGTCAGCAAGATGCGATAAAGCGAGAGAAATATTTGAAGACATATTTAGGAAAAATGTTTTTGAAGAACAGGCTCAAATCGTATTTAACAGGGTGAACCCAGTTAAATAATTTCAAATTTTCCTGTTACATTATTATCATTTTCTTTGTATGGCAGTTTCGTCCTCGTTACAAACAAGGACGAGGAGGTTTTTTAACAACATTATTTGAAAATAGAGCCATTATCATTATCAATTAATAAAGCAATGATTATATGTCGGTAATAAGCAATATGTTCTACAAACAGCATTATTGGTACTAAAAACAATTCAAATATATCTAAAACAGCGTATTTTAAAGCATTTTAATTATTTTAGCAGAATAGGTTTTATCATTATAACTAATATTTAACAAATAAGTACCTTGTGCCATATTAGAGAGTAGAGAGATTTTAATTTGTTTATTTAAAGGTGATATTATATTTTTTTGAAAAATTTTATTACCATTAATATCAAATAATTCAATAAAGACAGGTACTTCAATATTTTGAGATAATTCAATATTAATGTAATCATTAAAAGGGTTAGGGTAAATATTGAATTCGATAATATTATCATCATCATTATTGCTACAATCAACAGCAATGGGAGAAAATACATTAATCATTCCATTGTAATCAAGTTGTTTTAAACGATAATAAACAATGGAGTTACTATTGTCGAATTCATCTTTTATTTCATAGCAAATATTAGTATTACTATTACCAGCAGATTTAATTTCAGCAACGAATTTCCAGTCATAAAGATTTAAACTTTTTTCAACAATAAAGATATCTGAATTAGTTTCAGAAGCCGTTGTCCAGAAAATATCAATAAAATATTCATTACAGAGAGCTTTAAATTGGAGTAGAGTAACAGGCAAAGGGTTAGAATTATATTTTGTACCGAAAGTAAAGATAGAATTATTAGAATAAGGCAGGTCAGAAGTTATATAGCCTTCATTGGATAAAACATTATAATCACCATTAAGGGAAGACCATATCATCAGAGAAGTATCATAATTAGCGACAACAATATCAACAGGATATAAAATGCCACTTCTTAAATTATTTTTAGAATACAAAGTAACATAAGGAGAAGAAGAGCCTGCATTTCTATCAAGTTTCCAGTATTCGATACCACTAACGTGATCCAAACCAGCATTCATATATGAGTTGCCATAATTATGAGGAGCAATTGTATCAAAATACATACAGGTAAAAATATCATAAGATGAGCGAGAAGAAATAGCGAGTGGAGCCCATATTAAACCTGAATCTCCAACAGTTCCAACAGGAAAGATAAAATCATCTTTACCAATTTTGGTAACAGAGCCTGCAACAAAACTATTATTTGTTCCGCCATTAGATAAGGCACCATCATTAAAATAAAATTTTGAATCATTGGAAGAATATACTATACCGTTTATATATTCAGCATATTTATCTATAATAATATCTTGAGTAAAATCGATATCATAATCACCTGTGTAATTATTATTAAAAATGACTTCATAAAAATTATTATTTCCTGAGATAATATTCTGATTAGTATTACCATTAAAAATTACTTTACCACCATCAGCAAAAAAGTCATCATAATTTTCAAAATTTTTTGAAATTACAATGGTATTATGGTTTTCATCAAAAGTACCTTTATTAATTATAAAGTTACCATGTACAAAAGTCTCGGGGGTATCAAGTTTTAGAGTATCGGTAACAGAAATAACAACATTTTCGAAATCAGTGTAATTAGTGCCAGTTATTTTTTGTTTATTACCAGAGAAGATAATATTTCCATCGGTCAAATTATCCTTAAAAATTCCTGAAAGAGAGTTATTAATCCAATCACCTTTTAATTCAATATCACCATAAAGTTCTATACTTCCATCGTAAGAGCCATCATTAAGATTAATGTAATCAGCATTATTACCACAAATAGAAAATATTCCGCCCTGCATAATAGAAATTTCAGCACCTTTATTAACAAAGCCCTGGGCAACAGATTTAACATTAATAAGGCAGAATAAAACGATTAAAAACAAATTAAGACTAATGTGCAGTGGACACATCATATTCAGATAAAAGAAAACAAGAAATCACTTTAATAAATAATTGAGTCTACTCTGAAAAGTCTATAAATTGAATTCCAATTAAATTTATCTATATTTTTAATTAATTCATCTATGAAATTAATTTATTTATTTTATCAAAATAAAATAACTTTTCGGAGTAGACTCATAATTCAAACAATAACCAATAACAAAGTTACTGCAAATATCAGGATTAAAAAATAAAGAAAGCAAATTTCAAAGAGTTTATTTTATGATTAACTTTTGAGTATAAGAGTTAGAATTACATTTAATATTCACAAAATATACGCCTACTGGCAAAGCATTATCCCATTTTACATTAATGTAATCGATATTATCAATATTATAGACTCTTTCAAATATTTTAGTACCTGTAGTTGAATACAATTCAACATTAGCAGTAGAGCAATCGAAATTATTCATCGAGATAACAAATCCGTTTTGAGAAGCGGGGTTAGGATAAAGCAGAACAGAAGGTTGTTGACTGTATTCGATGGAAACGGCTACAATTTGGGAATAAGTATAATCACCATTATAATCAACTTGCTTCAATCTATAATAAGAAACGCCAAGATACGGAGAGTCGTCTATAAGGTTATATTTCAATAAAGTGATACTATTACCTGCGCCTTTAACTGTTCCAACAGTAATAAAGTTAATTCCGTTTTTACTTTTTTCTATAACGAAATAGTCATTATTAGTTTCGGAAGCTGTTTCCCAGATAAGTTTAACCTGTTTATTATCAATAACAACAGCTTTGAAAGACAGAAGAGTAATAGGCAGAG
>JAKIYJ010000072.1 GCA_022708585.1 Bacteroidota bacterium | reverse complement strand
TTTAATTGCAATGCTTATCTGTATTGATAACGGATTTCAGGCTGTGATGATGGCGCCGACAGAAATACTTGCCGATCAGCATTTTAAAAACATAAACAATCTGCTGGGAAATTTTAATATAAATATTTCACTATTGCTGGGCAGCCAGAATAAGCGCGAAAGGAAATCTGTGCTCGAAGAAATTGAAAGCGGCAGTGCGCAAATAATAATTGGAACTCACGCATTAATTCAGGAAGCAGTAAATTTTAACAAACTGGGTTTAGTTGTTATCGACGAACAGCATCGTTTCGGAGTTTTTCAAAGAAAAGTTTTAACTGAAAAGGGAATTTCTCCGGACGTAATTGTAATGTCGGCAACACCAATACCCCGAACTTTAACAATGACAATGTATGGCGATCTTGATGTATCAGTTATCAATCAAATGCCGCTTAACAGGCTGCCTGTAAAAACGATTGTGAGGAAGGAAGATAAACTGCCGGATATTTATAAATTTATTTCTGATAAAACTTCCGAAGGTTATCAGTCCTTCATTGTTTATCCCCTGGTTGAGGAATCGGAAAAAAGTGATTTGAAAGATGCTGAAACATATTTCCGAAAACTAAAAAATGAAGTTTTTCCCGATTTTAAAGTTGGATTAATTCACGGAAAACTCAACTGGCAGGAAAAAGAACAGGTAATGATTGATTTTGCGTCCAAAAAATAGGACATTCTTGTATCGACAGTAGTAATTGAAGTTGGGATTGATATTCCCGATGCAAATATAATTGTAATAAATGATGCATACCGTTTCGGACTTTCGCAACTTCATCAGCTGAGAGGAAGAGTAGGAAGAAGCAGCAAGCAGGCTTATTGTATCCTAATTTCAAAACAAAACATAACAAACAGTAACTTCGATTATAATTTTGAATATCTTTCCAAAACCGAAATTGAAAAACATAAATCTTTAATAAGACTGAATGCAATGGTAAGTTACAACGACGGTTTCAAACTTGCTGAAATTGATCTTAAACTCAGGGGTCCCGGAGATATTTTTGGTTTACAGCAAAGCGGCTTGCCGGATTTAAAATACGGCAATATAATTACAGATACCGAAGAGCTTAATCTTGCACGCGAAGCTGCATTTAATATTTTAGCGGAGGATAACACATTAACAAATGACGAAAATAAAATTATAAGAAGTATAATTAAAGAAAAATATTCGAGTAAAATTCAGTTTGCTAAAATAGGATAAATAATATCGGTCTTAGCTGTTCTGCCTTACATCAAGTCCCCAAAATAACTTCTCACGTAAAATACTAAAATAGCTGTTATCTTTTGAATGAAGCAATCTCATTGGTCTTGAACTTTTACCTATCTGAAGAGATGCTGGAGAGCGGAATTGATTTACCCTCTGTCCGTCGCAATTTACTTGAACACTTTTATTCTGTGAATTTACAGTAATATTTATTTTCTGTTCGCAGGATAAAACAAGCGGACGCATTGTTAAAGTATGAGGGGCAACAGGACTGATAATAATTGATTTTGCTTTTGGGAAAACAATTGGGCCTCCAGTAGATAAAGAATAACCTGTTGAACCGGTGGGGGTTGCAACAATTACTCCGTCAGCCGAAAACGTTGATACATATTCATCATCTACCTTAATCGTAATTTCTATCATTTTTGGCCACATACCCTTATCGATTACGATATCGTTAACAGCAAACATATTTGTTAGCGGGCATTCCGTGCAAAAAGCTTCAAGCGTAATTCTTTCTTCAATTATTGTTTTTCCCGTTTTTATATCATCAATAAATTTATCGAAATTGTCTAAATTTATCTCTGCTAGAAAACCAAGTTTTCCCAGATTGATTCCAACTAAAGGAACATCAAAGTTTCTCGACTCAAATGCTGTGCTTAGCATTGTGCCGTCGCCGCCTAAGGTAAAAACTATTTCGCTATTTGAATAGAATTCAGAAAAATTTACGAAATCCGTAAAACCCATGATTTTATTACGGATATCATCAGGCAATTCAGTACTTTCTTGAATCAGAATGTTGAACTTAAATTCTGCTAATTTTAGAACCAGTTTCTGAAGAATTTCCAAAATATTATTTTTTGCAAGATTCGGAACTATACCTACTGTCATTTTAGGATTCCTTTCTATTTAATTCCCATAATTTACAATACTTTGTAAACACATACGTTGATGAAAATACACACAAAATAAATCCTTGAATTCCATCAAGAAAACCTTTCTTTAAAATATACATCTTAAAGAAAGCAAAAGCCGGTCTCAGAAGGATGTCCGATATTTTGAAAACTCTATTCTTTTTTTTAAGGTCATCTGCAGCAAGACTTGTATATGAATTGAACTTTTCAAAATAATGAAATATATCAGGGTCGGTAAAATGCAGAAGGTCGTTTTTTAATTTGCCTGTCTGCCCTTTATAGTGTAAAAATTCGTGCACCGAACTTTGAGAAAATTTCGCCTCGTTTTTATTAAAAAGTCTGTTCACCCTATCCGGATACCAGCCGCAATGTTTTATCCATTTTCCTAAAAAAAATGCTTTCCTAGGAACTGAATAAACTGAATGTTGTGGTAAATTATTCTTAAAGCTTATTAGTTCTTCCGATAATTTTTCAGTTATAACTTCATCAGCATCAATCCAAAAGACCCAATCGTTTGTTACAAATTTCAATGCTTCTTGTTTGGTTTCCGAAAAACCTTGCCATTTAATTTTTCTTAATTTAACATTGTTAAACTTATCAGCAATTTCAAATGATTTGTCATCTGATAAGTCATCGATAAATACATTTATTTCGTCAATACAATTCAACATATTTATAATGCATTTTTCAATATTTTGCTCTTCATTTTTTGCAATAAGAATCGATGATAGTTTCATAAAAATCATTTTTTATTTTTTACTGAACAATTTTACAATTTTTTTATTAAATTATTTCATCAAAAAATACAATTTCGAAATCAGACTTCTAAAATTCACATATTTATCTTAACTATTCAATATTCAGGAGGTAACATGAAAAAAGCAGGATTAGTAATTGCATTATTTTTTGTAATGGGTATGGTAAGCACATTTGCTCAGGAAGTACAGTCAGGTAGTTTTTCAGCCAGCTCAGCATCGCAGAATTATACTCTGAGTGCTGGAACCGGAGACAGAACTTATTCAATTGAAGTAACTTTCCCAAAAGGGTTTGATGTAAAACCTGACATTATTCTATCTGTTAGTTTGATGGAATCTGATAAAAGTGCAAATCTTAGATACGATGTTGTTGCAAAATCAGTTTCCCGCGACGGTTTTATGATTACTATTAAAACTTGGGGTGATACTAAACTTTATGCTATTGGCGGAAGCTGGCTCGCAGTTTCAGCAGGTAAATAAAGTCATTTAATAGGGCAGATTATTTCTGCCCTTTATTTTTATATATTCAGCAGTTGTTTTTATAACAGTTAACTATATACAGCAAAGTAACGTTTTTGCACAACCCAACCTTTTAAATAATAAGCCATTTTCTTTTCAGGCAAAGATATAAAATGAGTTGTATTTTTACTTTTTGTTCATCAGTCAACTTATATTTATTAAAATTTTTCTTTGAATATTCTTTAAGTTTACACTTAATATTTTCAGGTTTTGAATGTTAAATAACCAGGTTTTACAATCATTTAAATGGTCAGCGCTTTCTGAAGTCGCTTCAAAAGTATTACCTCCTTTATTTTACATTATTTCTGCAAGATTGTTAACACCTGATGATTTTGGAATAGTAGCAATTTCATCAATGATAGTTGCTTTTGCATCAATACTTTGGGAAGCAGGTTTGTCAAAGGCAATAATACAAAACCAGGATAATAATAAACTACTGCAAATGTCAAATATAGTTTTATACTCAAATATTGTTTTATCCGTTGTGGTTTATATAATCCTATTTGTTTTTTCATATCAGATCGCTTCTTTTTTTAATGATATAAGAGTTTCTGATGTATTGAAAGTTTCTGGTCTTTCAATAATAATAGGTCCTTTTATGTCTGTACAAACCGCCTTGTTGCAAAAAGAATTTGGTTTTAAAAAATTGTTTTATAGCAGAATTGTCGGGGCATTAATACCTGGAATTGTTTCTGTGATAATGGCTTATTTAGGATTTGGATATTGGTCACTCGTTTATGGATCAATTGTTTCATTCATATTACAAGCAATTATATTGTGGCTAGTAAGTGATTGGAGACCTTCACTTGAATATAACCTACAGACTGCAAAAGAAATGTTTAATTTTTCAAAGTGGGTGTTATTTTCTGCTTTATTAAGTTGGTTTTTTGCTTGGGGTGACACCTTTATTTTAGGATTTTTCTTTTCATCTCATGAGTTAGGTCTTTATAGGACAGGGAATTATTTTATCAGCGCAATTTTTGGATTAATCACAACTCCGTTGATTCCTGTTATGTATAGTTATTTTTCAAAAATTCAGGATAATAAAGACAGAGTAAGAGACACTTTGCTGATGAGTTCGAAAACAGTAAGTTTTTTTATATTACCAGCCGGAACTTTCCTATTTATTATGCAAACACAAATAAGCGACATAATATTTGGTGATAAATGGACAGGAATAGCTTCTGTAATTGGACTTCTTTCTTTGCAACAAGCAATATCTTGGATAATCGGATTAAACACAACCGCATTCTCCGCAATTGGAAAACCAGATATAGAAAGTAAGATTAATTTTATTGCTATTTGGTATTATCTGGCGACATATCTTATATTTGCACAAATAAGTTTTAAAGCGTTCCTGATTGCCAGATTAATACTTACAATGTGTACAATATTTTTACATATTTTCTTTAGCAAAAAACATTTAAGCATTGGTTATTATTTAACATTTTCAAATATAAAGTACATTCTATTTACGTTATTAGTTATTTTTTCAATAACTTTTTATTTAATAGACACAACTAATATCATTTTTACATTTCTTTCAATATTCATTTCAATATACATATATTTATTTATTATTTATAAATTCGATAAACCTTTTATTAATGATTTATTCAAATTTTTAAAGAATCAAAACAAATAAATGTAAACTAATAATTTTCAATCCATTTATATTTTTAACCGATTAATCCCATATTATTAAACTATTTTTTTTATTTTTCATCAAGTAAATTGAATATTAAAGCATGGACAAAATACAATCCGAACAAGAAGAAGAGTATAATTTTCCATATCATTATGTAAGTGAATTTAGAGAAAAATTCACACAAACTTTTAATGATACCTGGGGGATTAATTATGTTGCAACAATTGAATATATTCTTAACAGATTAAAAAAAGAAAGTTTTGAAACATTAATTGATGTTGGCTGTGGTGATGGAAGACTTGTTAGAGAGTTAAACACAGAATTCCCCGATAAAAAAATATTTGGCATAGATTATTCGGAAAAAGCTATTAATTTAGCAAAGGCATTAAATCCCAATTGCAATTTTACATGTGTTGATATAATTAAAGAAGTAAAATATAATGCTGATGTAATTACGCTGATTGAAGTATTTGAACACATTCACCCTTCAATCTCAGCAAACTTTGTTGATGGAATTCACAAACATTTAAATAAAAACGGAGTTTTATTTATTACAGTTCCGCATATTAACAAACCAATTGAATATAAGCATTATAGACACTTTTCATCAGAATCAATTGCTGATTGTTTTAATAATAAATTTCTAATTCAAGAAATAATACCTTTTGAATCTAATAGTATAATAAAGAAATTGATTGATTTAATTTTAACTAACCGATTTTTCTTATTAAATAGCTCAAAAGTTAAGAATATGCTTTACAAATACTATAAAAACAATCTTTTTTTTGTAAATAATAATGAAAATAAATGTAATAGATTATTTATTAAAGCTATAAAAAAATGAAATTATCAGTTATTATTCCCACAAGAAACCGCGCAAACATATTAGAAAAAGCTCTCAATAGTTTAGTATCCCAAACTATTGGTAAAGAATTTTTTGAAGTCATTATTGTTGATAACGGCTCTACTGATAATACTAAAAAAGTAGTTGATTTATTTACTGAGAAAATACCAAATCTTATATATATATATGATGATAATCCTGGACTTCATATTGGCAGGCACAGAGGACTTCTTGAATCAAAATCTGATATTTTAGTTTTTGGAGATGATGACATTGAAGCACTGCCTACTTGGTTAGAAGCAATTTTAGAGTCTTTTGAACAAAGCGATGTTGTTCTTGTAGGTGGAAAAAACATTCCGTGTTTTGAAATTGCTCCCCCTCAATGGATAAAAGAAATGTGGGAGAAAGGCGGAAACAACAAAATTATAAGTTATTTAAGTATATTGGATTTTGGTGAAAAGAAAAAAGAAATTAATCCTTATTATGTATTTGGATGTAACTTTTCTATACGAAAAAAAATACTGATTGAAGCTGGAGGATTTCATCCTGATGGTATGCCGCAAGAATTAATAAAATATCGGGGAGATGGAGAAAGTTATATTTCTAAATTTATTCAAGAAAATGGATACAGAGCAGTGTACAATCCCAAAGCATCAGTTTTTCATTTAGTCCCAACCGATAGAATGACAAAAATATTTTTTTCAACGAGCATTTAACCAGGGTATTTCAGATTCATATACTGATATTAGAAACAATATAACTAATAGATTAGGTAGTAAGAAAATCAAGCTATTTATAAAAAAGTATTTGCTATTTAAAGATGTTGAAATTGATTATAATTATTTATCAGGTTTTTATTATCATCAAAATGAAGCAAAAAGAGATGAAAAACTTATGGAATGGATAAAAAGAGAAAGCTATATTAATAATGGAAAAATAAAATGATAGAAAACGTAATTCATAATAATAAATTGTTATCTGTAATAATAAGAGCAAATCATAAAATGGAAGGAATTGAATTCTTTACCCCAAATGATTTTTCTCAACAATTAGCTTATATGAACAGAAAAAAAACATATGTAATACCGCCGCATGTACATAATCCAGTTCAAAGAGACGTTCATTTTACTCAAGAGGTATTAGTAATTAGAAGTGGAAAAGTTAGAGTTGATTATTATGATGATGATAAAAATTATCTCGAAAGCAAAGTTTTAAATCATGGTGATGTAGTACTTTTAGCTTATGGCGGACATGGTTTTGAGATGCTTGAAGACTGCGAGATTATAGAAATTAAACAAGGTCCTTACGCTGGTGAGATGGATAAAATACGTTTCGAACCAATCGATAAGGAT
>JAKIYJ010000071.1 GCA_022708585.1 Bacteroidota bacterium | reverse complement strand
AGTTTGTAAACCCTAAAAGGGGGTTGCGTAGTTTTATCAAATCATTTCCACAGCGGTGATTTTTCTTTTCGCACTTTTCTTTGTATGGCAGACAAAGAAAAGTGCATAAATTTTTTGATAAAATAATCAATTTAGTAGATAAATTAATTAAAAATATAGATAAATTTAATTATAATAAAATTAACTATTTACAATAATGAAATTTATACAAACCTTTAAAACACTTTGCAATCTTTCATCCTCGTTACAAACGAGGACGAGAAAGTGCCAATTTTTTTTTAACAACATTATTTTAAAATAGAGCCAATTTATTTATAAAATTATTCAAAATTATTCAATAATATTTTTTCTTTCAAAAAAATTATTTATGTTTGCAAAAAAATCAATAATTAATAAAGTTATGGAATTAAAAATAGCAAATATTACTGCATCCAGGCAGGCAATCGATATGGAAGAGCGTTATGGTGCTCACAATTATCATCCACTTCCTGTTGTATTGAACAGAGGACAAGGTGTTTATGTTTGGGATGTTGAAGGTAAAAAATATTATGATTTTTTATCAGCCTATTCAGCTGTAAATCAGGGGCATTGTCATCCCCGTATTGTTGAAGCACTTGTTAAACAATCGCAAACATTAGCTTTAACCTCGCGGGCATTTTATAATGATGCATTGGGTCCTTATGAAAAGTTTATATGTGAATATTTTGGCTATGATAAGGTTTTGCCAATGAATACTGGTGCTGAAGCTGTTGAAACAGCTCTTAAACTTTGCCGTAAATGGGCATATCTTAAAAAAGGCATTAAGGAAAATCAGGCTAAAATCATAGTGTGTGAAAATAATTTTCATGGGCGTACCATTACTG
The DNA here is from genome assembly GCA_022708585.1 of Bacteroidota bacterium. Classification (GTDB taxonomy): domain Bacteria; phylum Bacteroidota; class Bacteroidia; order Bacteroidales; family JAKIYJ01; genus JAKIYJ01. The sequence goes on along the minus strand of JAKIYJ010000071.1, from coordinate 6,434 downwards.
TTATCAGTATGTCGACCGACCCTGATGCGTATAAAGATTATGGCCCTTATACTCCTGGTTTTATCAAAATTCCATACAATGATTTGAACGCACTTGCCGAAGCATTAAAGGATGAAAATGTTGCAGGTTTTCTGGTTGAACCGATTCAGGGCGAAGCCGGAGTTTTTGTTCCTGATGATGGATATCTCTCAAAATCTTATGAATTATGCAAATCAAAAAACGTTTTGTTTATTGCAGATGAGGTTCAAACAGGTATCGCCCGTACAGGAAAACGTCTTGCCTGTGACCATGAAAACGTAAAACCCGATATTCTGATATTGGGAAAAGCCATTTCTGGCGGGGTATATCCCGTTTCTGCCGTATTGGCTGATGACAACATAATGCTTTGTATTAAACCTGGCGAACATGGGTCAACTTATGGAGGAAACCCAATTGCTGCTCGTGTTGCTGTTGTAGCACTTCAGGTTGTTGAAGATGAAAAACTGGCTGATAACGCAGAACGCCTTGGTAAAATCTTTCGTGAAGAAATCAAAAAAATTGACTCTCCGATGATTGAACTTGTAAGAGGTAAAGGATTGCTTAATGCTGTTGTAATTAAACCTCATAATGGCAAGGGAGCATGGGATGTCTGTTTGAAAATGGCTGAATTGGGACTCCTTGCCAAACCTACCCATGAACATATTATTCGCTTTGCTCCACCTCTCGTAATTAATGAAGAACAATTAAGAGAAGCAGTGGATATTTTCAAAAAAACTATACTTTCTTTCTAAATATAAGCCCACTCCGAAAACTCATTTTTGTTTGGAATTATTTTTTTATAAAATAAATTAATTAATTTAGTAGATAAATTAATTAAAAACATAGATAAAATTAATTATAATAAAATTTATCAACTTTTCGGAGTGGGTTCAATTTTTTACTTTTATTTTATCCTGTTAATTTAGGAATAAACAGGAAACATCATTTGGGATACTTTTTCAAAAATTCATTCAAGTATGGGTTTTCATCGGGGCTGACTTGATTGCCAAAAGGATAATTAATTTTAGAAACAGGGTGAACAACATATAAATTAATATACATATCACCTTTTGTTTCAGGATTTGTTATTTTAATTCCTCTTACTTTTGCCTTGTTCCAGGTATTTTTAAAAGTTTTGGCATCTGAAACAGGCATTTTTAAAGAATATCTTTGATTATTTACCGTAATTAAATATTCTTGTTTATCTGCATCATAAGTACTAATATTTTGGATTGGAATATCTGTCCATGAATAATTACCTAAAATTAATTTTTGTTTTGCAGAGATAAATTCAATTTCACATTCAGTTTTCAATCCGGCTTTAAGTTTTTCAAATTGTTCCATTCTGCTTTTATATTGTTCAGTAGTTTCGAATTCGTCTTTGGGTTCAGATAAATAACTGTATGCGAGTAGTTTTTCTTCATAACATTGTTCATATTTAAGTTCTTTCATATCCCATAAAATAATTGTTTTATCATCAGAAACACTTGCCATAATGTCATCCTTATTAAAGGCAAGAGCAGTAACTTTTGCCTTATGTTCCGATAAAGACGATTTATATTTCATTTTAATGATATTCCATAGGTCAATATTGTTATTTTCATTAGCACTGATTATGAAATTATTAGTAGGATTAAAACAAACAGAATAGACAGCTTTATTGTTTATGCGGTCAAAAGATTTAAGTAATTTTTTATCTTTTATATTCCACAATTTTACAGTATGGTCATCGCTTCCGCTGGCGATATAAGATCCGTCATTACTAAAAGATACAGTATTTACACCGCTGAGGTGTTCTTTAAATGAATAAATCAAATTGCCGCTAACAACATCAAACAGTCCGACTGTTTTATCCCAGCTTGCAGAAGCAAGGTATCTGCTATCAGGACTAAAAACTATTTCATTTACAGATCCCTTGTGGTATTGTATGGTTTTATGATGTTTCCATGTAGCAGCATTCCATATAACAATTGTACCGTCTTCGGAAGCAGAAGCCAGATAATTACCATCGGGGCTGAATTTTATGGAATTTATTCTATTATTATTATCAGTTAAATTTCTAATAAGTTTATAAGTAGACAAATCCCATATTTTAACCACATTATCCCAGTCTCCACTGGCAAGATATTTTTCATCAGGACTGTATGCTACGCAAAGTACTGAGGTTTTGTGACCTTCTATTGTTTGTTTTAATGAGCCGTTAGAAACATTGAAGATTCTGATATATTTATCCTGACAGGCTGCTGCCAGGTTATCACCCGACGGGTTGAATGTAATATCATTTGTTTGAGTGCTGTCAAGGCTTATTTTTAAAATTACAGTCTGGCTGTATATATTATAACTGCAAAATATAGAAAAACATAAAATGCTTAATTGTATAATTTGTTTCATTTGTTTATAAATTTTATTTTTTTTAATCAGAATTCAAATGTACATAAAAAGTTTTATTTATATACCTGATAACTTGTAAATACTTTTTATGAAATAAAAATATAAAAAAAGATAATTAGTATTTTGAAAAAGAAATTTTTAATTAAAATTTATTAATTTCGTGAAAAATTACAGCAATGTCGGTTAAGGTTAAAAATGTATCTAAATATTATGGTCAGCAAGCTGCTTTAAATAATGTTTCTTTTGAAGTAAATGCTGGCGAAGTAGTTGGATTGTTGGGTCCAAATGGAGCAGGAAAGTCTACGATGATGAAAATCATTACTTGTTTTATACCTCCTTCAAAAGGAGATGTTGAAGTATGTGGATATGATATTTATGAACAATCGCTGAATGTGAGGCAAAAGGTGGGTTATTTACCAGAAAATAACCCTTTATATTACGATATGTACATTAAGGAATATCTTTATTTTATTGCACAAATTCATAATATTGGCAAAAAAAATATTAATAATAAAATTAAGGAAATCATAGATATAACAGGATTAAATTCAGAGATTAACAAAAAAATAGGTTTTTTATCAAAAGGCTATAAACAAAGAGTGGGGCTGGCTCAATCTATGATTCATAACCCTGATGTACTTATTCTTGATGAACCAACAGTAGGGCTTGATCCCAATCAAATTACAGATATTAGAAGTTTGATTCGAAAAATAGGAAAGGAAAAAACAGTTATTCTTTCAACTCATATTATGCAGGAGGTAGAAGCAGTATGCGACAGAGCCATAATAATTGATAAAGGGCATATTGTTGCTGACGACACCACCGAAAATTTATCACAATTAACGGATGCTAATTTTATTATAAAAATTGAATTCGAAAATGAAGTCGATATTTCTTTTTTTAAGATGATTAAGGGTATTTTAAAGATAAATAATGAAAAAAATAAGATATATACTTTGGTCTGCGATAAAAAACATGATATTAGAGCCGAAATATTCAAAATGTCTGTACAAAAGGGATATACAATATTAAGTTTACAAAAGGAAGAACAATCTCTTGAAAAAGTTTTTCAAAATCTTACAAGTAAAAATTAATATTATATACACAATTTAAGCGGATTAACTTTTAAATAAATATCTGAGTTTACCATATTTTATTGTAAGTTTACAAAAAAAATGAAATTATTTGGCGGATGAATTGTTTCATAATATACAGTTTAAAATTTTATATGCTATATGTAAAAAAGAAAGTTTATTTTTCTTTATTTTTTTTAATTTTTTTTTCTGCAAATATTTATTCTCAAAATAATGACAGTTCTTCCTTGCTATACAAAAAGATATATTTTTCACTGGAAGAAACAAAAAATTGTAATCCAGAAGATATCTGTTCTCTGAATCTCAGAAAACAAAAGTTAACTGAATTTCCAGAAGAAATTTTTAATTTCAAAAACCTATGGTTCTTAACCTTTCTAAAAATAAAATTAAAGTGATACCTGCTAAAATAAAAGAACTTTCAAATCTGGTGGAACTTGATTTATCAAGTAATAAAATAGAAAACTTGCCTGTGGAATTATTTTCCCTGTATAATCTTAAAAAACTTATTTTAAACAGAAATGATATTAAAACATTGCCAGCAGAAATTGCAAACCTTAAAAATCTTGAAATACTTGATTTATGGGGAACTCAAGTTGTTGAATTCCCAAAAGAAGTATCACAACTTAATTCAACATTAAAAATACTTGATTTACGGGTTGTTTATATGAGCGAAAAACAGCAAGATAACATACAAAAATTACTGCCAGATGTTAAAATTTATTTTTCAAAAGGATGCAACTGTGACTAAAAAATGAATTTGCGTTATAATAAAAATCTCTATTTTTGCACTACAAATATGGAAAAACCATTAATACTTATAACAAATGATGACGGCATATTTGCAGCAGGATTAAGAACTTTAATCAATGCTGCCGAGATAGGAGAAACAGTTGTTGTTGCTCCCGAAAAAGCTCAGTCAGGAATGAGCCATGCTGTTACTATAGCCGAACCTGTTCGTATTAATAAAATTATGAATACTAATGGGCATCTTGAATATAGTTGTACAGGTACCCCCGCTGATTGTGTTAAAATAGGACTGCATAAAGTTTTGACAAAAAAACCTGATATTATCCTTTCTGGCATCAATCATGGGTCTAATGCCTCTGTCAATATTGTTTATTCTGGCACTATGGCAGCTGTTATTGAAGGAGCTATGAATCATATCCCATCTGTTGGCTTTTCACTCGATGATTATTCGCCTTCTGCTGATTTTTCTTTTACTATACCTTATGTAAAAAAAATAATTAAAAAAGTACTTGAACATAAACTGCCCTCTGGTGTTTGCCTTAATGTTAATTTCCCATATATTGACCCATCTTTAATTAAAGGCATTAAAGTATGTCGCCAGGCAAAAGCATACTGGGATGAATGTTTTGAAGAAAGAATTGACCCTCATAATCGTAATTATTATTGGCTCGTTGGAAATTTTATATATGACGATAACGATGATGATACAGACTACAAAGCTTTGCAGGATAATTATATTTCTATTGTACCCATTGATTGCGACTTTACTTCCTATAAACATTTAAATGAAATTAAAAATATTGACTTTAATGTTTAAATTTTTAAAACGCGATTCACTTGTATTCGGAATAATAATAAGTTTGGTAACAACAATTATTGTTTTTATTATTTTCAAATTTATTTCTCTACTTACTAAAAATTTTAACCCCTTGAATATTCAAATGATTCAAAACTCAACAGTTCAATTAATAGCAATATTCTCAAATATGTTCACTTTAAGATACTATCTTGTAAAATTAAAAGCCGATAAAACGGGCAGGGGGATTTTACTTGTTACTTTTGTACTGGCATTTATTTTTGTGTATATCAATTTTTAATAAACAGCAAGTTATTTACCAATTGCCTTAATCAGAATATATTTTAATATTTTTTGAAATATAAACTTTGTGTCCACTCTGAAAAGTCTGTAAATTAAATTTATCTATATTTTTAATCGATTTATCTATTAAATTAATTAATTTATTTTATCAAAAAAAATAATTAAAAATAAAAACGAGTTTTCAGAATGGATTCAGTCATATTTTTTTTCTTTTAAAAAATAAATTTTATAATTTTGCACCTCAATTTTATTAACAATTATGATAGATATTACTTTGCCTGATAATTCTGTCAGGAGATATAATTCGGGTATTACTGGGCTTGAAATTGCCAGAGAAATAAGTGAAACACTGGCTTGTAATGTTTTTGCTATTAAAGTTAATAATGAAATATGGGATGTTACACGTCCTATTTATGATAATGCCCGTATCACCTTACTCACATGGGATGATGAAGAAGGCAAAAATACTTTCTGGCACTCATCAGCTCATCTTATGGCTGAAGCAATTGAATCTTTGTATCCTGGTACTAAATTCGGCATTGGTCCTGCTATAGAAAATGGCTTTTATTATGATATAGATCTGGGCGAAAAGGTAATTAACGAAACTGATTTTCAGAAGATAGAAGAAAAAATGCTTGCTCTGGCAAAAAAAAAACATATTTTTAGAAGGATAAAAGTATCAAAAGAAAAAGCCATTGAATATTTTAAACAAAAAGGTGATGAGTATAAACTGGAACTTATTAGTGAGCTTAATGATGAAGAAATCACTTTTTATGAATCAGGTTCATTTATTGATCTTTGCAAAGGTCCTCATTTATCAGATACGGGCTATATAAAAGCTGTAAAAATATTAAGTGTTGCAGGTGCATACTGGCGTGGTGATGAAAAACGTAAACAACTTACACGCGTTTACGGTATCACTTTCCCTTCTCAAAAGGAACTGACAGATTATCTAGCTTTGGTAGAAGAAGCTAAAAAACGTGACCATCGTAAACTGGGTAAAGAACTTGAAATATTTACATTTTCTCAAAAGGTAGGGCAGGGGTTGCCATTGTGGTTGCCAAAAGGTGCAGTTTTACGTGAGA
>JAKIYJ010000070.1 GCA_022708585.1 Bacteroidota bacterium | reverse complement strand
AATGCACTGAGATTTCTTGTACATGACCGCTATACCTTTACTGATAATGATGACAAGAGATATAGTTTTATATATCCTGCTTATTCAAAAAATATTAATTTTCAAGTAGGATTAAATTTTGTTTTTGGTTATCGCAAAATTGTTAATGTTCCTATGCTTAATGAATAGATATTCTTATGATTTGCTATTAAGTGTACTTCTTTTATTTATTTAAACGTAATTTTTGACCTGCTTTTGGCTCCTGACCCATAAGCATATTATTCCTTTTGTACAACTTATTTAATTTAATTCCATAATATTGAGAAATACTATACATACTCTCTCCTTCCTTTACAATGTGATAATCCTTTTCTGCCTTCGTTTTTTTAGGCTCAAGATAAATTATTTGTCCAGGTTTTATAGCCTGTCCTTTTTTTATATCATTAAATTTTTTTATTAAAAATGGAGCAATCTGAAATTCCTGCCCTAATTTCACCGAATTATCCCCTTCTTTTGCTATTACATAACTAATCCCGTTTCTTGTTAATACCTTTCTCTCACCACCCGAAAATACTACTACATCCATATCAGAAGATGATGCATTACTTAAAAGTGTATTTTCTGTTGTAATTCCTTCAATATTATCAACCAATTGGTAATATTCAACAGTATCATATACATATAATTTGTTTTCTTCAATAATATTTATTAGTTTTTGGGCATAGTCAGGCGCCGTAGCATAACCCGATGACTTTAAACCATTCGCCCATCCCTTATAATCAGTAATAGAAAGTTCAAACAATGAAGCATATCTTTTGCTGTTTCTCAAAAATTCAGAGTGATCCCTGAATGATTCATTTGCATCTTTATACTTTCTAAAACAATCATTTTTATTGTCATCATCTTTTAATATAGTATCACCCGTCCAGCCATTATTACATTTAATTCCAAAATGATTATTTCCTTTTTGAACCAAATATCCATTGCCAAAACCGGACTCAATTATACCCTGAGCAAGAGTTATACTTGCAGGTATACCATATTCTTTCATTTCCTTTATAGCCATTCCCTTATATGTTTCAATATATTCCTGTACAGTATATTTCGAAGACTGAGCTATTACGTCATTTATAACAAAAATAAATAATATGATTACTTTATATGTTCTAATAATTAAATGATTCTTTAGTTCCATTTATATATATTGATATTTATTCTGCAAATATATGATAATATTCCTATCTTAATTTCTTTGGCTAAATATAAAAAAATTGATTTTAGAGGAAATTTAAACGAAACAATTTTATGAGTAGAGATACGTTGCAACGTGTTTCTATTTCAGAGACAAGCAAATTAATAAAAATTAAAAAAAAATATATTAAATAAAAGAATGATTGATTATTAAAAAATATTTTACCTTTGTACTCAAAAACATTTTTAGTATAAAAAACTATGAATACTGACCTTACAAAGAATTCTATACTTACTGTTGCAAATCAGCAATTTAGTCGTTATGGCTTTCATAAAACCTCTATGAATGCAATAGCTAAAATTGCTCATAAAGCTAAAGGATCTTTATACTATCATTTCGCAAGTAAAGAAGATTTATTTAAAGAGGTAATATCAAAGGAAATAGATAATTTTAAAAAAAAATTAGAAGTAATAGTTAACAATTCCGATTTCAGTGCATCTGAAAAATTGGAACAGTATTTTAAGAAAAGGATGGAGAATTTATATTTAGCAACAACATATCAGGTGATGTTAGAAGCTGATTTTTTTGAAAGATTTCATTTTGTCGATGATCTTAGAAATGATTTGGAGATATGGGAAAAAGAAAATTTAAGAAAGGTTATTCTTCAGGGTATCAATTCAGGGGAATTTGTTATTGATAATGATGTTAATTCTTTACTGGATATGATAGTTATGTTACTAAAAGGTCTTGAAATACCTTTTTTTGTTCAAGGTAAATATAAAAAATTTTTATTGCCTTTCAATAGAACTATAAATATATTGACAAAAGGGCTGTCTAAATAATTTTTTTTACAAATGAATAAAAATAAAAAATTATATACTAATCAAATAATATAGTTATGAAAATTAAAAATTTAAACAATGAAATCCCCAAAATCATAGATTCTTTGTCTAAAAATAAAATTTCCAGAAATATACTTGAATCTAAATTAAAAAAATACATAAAGGGGAAAACTATATATGATGAATATGAAATGTCGAAAGTTGTTAAGCAGTATGAGTTTTATGCTTTATGGTCAATGTATAAATCTTTTATTAGAAATGTAGATAAGGGCAATATATCATCATATATAGCAAAAAGAATCATAGACTCATTTCTAAATCCTGTTTTGCTTAAAAATGCTACATCTGATGAAACCAGAAGAAAGTTTCAAGAAAAATATGATATGGTACCTCCAAGCTTTATAACCGTATCACCAACTAAAAAATGTAATCTCAAATGTACAGGATGTTATGCGGCATCTTCACCAACTACTGATATATCATTGAACTGGAATTTGCTTAACAAAGTGATAGAAGATGCTTATACCAACATTGGAATGAGATTTTTTGTGATATCGGGTGGTGAACCTTTGCTTTACAAAAGTGAAAACAAAGGCATTCTTGATTTAGTTGAAAAATGGAATGATTGTTACTTTTTGATGTACACTAATGGAACGTTAATAAACGAAGATGTTGCATCACGTATGTTGAGTCTTGGAAATATTACGCCCGCTATTTCTGTTGAAGGCTATGAAAAACAAACTGATGCAAGAAGAGGTAAAGGTATATACCAAAAAATATTAAAGGCAAGAGACAACCTCGTTTCAAAAGGAATACCTTTTGGAATATCAGTTACTGCTACTTCTGAAAATATTGATGTTTTACTTGATGAATCCTTGTATGATTATTATTTTAATGAATTTGGCATTACGTATATGTGGGTATTTCAATATATGCCTATTGGGAGAGATTTTTCCGAAAGTTTGATGATTACACCCGAACAAAGACTTAAATTACATAAAATGCAGGATAGATTGTTAATCAAAAAAGAATATTTTATTGCAGATTTCTGGAACAGTGCTCCTATGACTAATGGATGTATATCTTGTGGAGGTAATGGTGGTTATATTTATATTAACTGGGATGGGAATATTATGCCGTGCGTTTTTATACCTTATTATCATGATAACATTAATACATTATATGACTCAGGCAAATCTCTTACAGATGCCTTATTTGCTCCTTTATTTGTTAAAGGAAGAGAATGGCAAAAAAAATATATAGGAGATAAATTAGATCCTGAAAATCTTTTAGCTCCTTGTTTTTATAGAGATCATTACAAGAATTTTTATGAAATTATTGCTAATAATCAGATTAAACCTGAAAATGAAGATACACAAAAAGCAATTACTTCAGAAGATTACTATAAAATGATGATAAAATTTGATGAAGAATTAGAAACCTTAACTTCGCCTGTTTGGAAAGAATTAAAAGAAAAATATAAAAATAGCAAGAAATGAATCTACTCTGAAAAATCTTTTTTATTTCGAGTTGCTTTTTTGATATAATTAATTAATTAATTTCATAGATTAATTTATTAAAAATATAGATAAATTTAATTATAATTTGATTTATAGACTTTTCGGAGTAGACTTAATAAATAGATTTTTTGAAGTTTATTTACGCTAATATTTTCTTAATAATTGTATGCCCTTCAACTGCAATAATTAGAATTTGTCCATAATGTCCGATTTCATCGTTATTCTCATCCTTCAAATCAGTTATGTATTTTAGTACACCCCCGATTTTCAGGCTATCGAAACCTCGAACTCGAACATTCTGAAACAAACTCTTGACTTTACTTTATGGACAGACACTAATTATTAAAGTTATTTGAGTTTTATATATAAAGGTATTTCGTTTATTGCTTTTTCATAATCTTCGGGTATACCAATATCAATAAAATAAGCTTTCGAATCTAATGCATAAAAGGGAATTGATGAGTAATATTTTTCGAGTAAATCTTTTTCAAAGGAAAACTTTTTATCAAGATTTACAATTGAAAATATATTTTTATTTATCATATATATACCACCATTAATATATATATTATCATTATTTATTTGTTTTTCTTTAAACCCTATAATTCTATAATTATCATCTGTTATTACAGTTCCATAACGTAATTTATCGTTGATTTGACGGACAATAATACTGATATTTGATTTTTTTTTAAAATGAAATTTTTCCAGTTCATCAAGATTGGCAGTGAAAAAGGTATCTCCATTAAGTACAAAAAAGTTGTTATTAATAGTTAGTTGTGAAGCAAAAGCAATAGCACCTCCTGTCCCAAGAGGTTCTGTTTCTATTGCATATACAATTTCAAGGTTTTTATAATTTTCACCAAAATGATTTACAATAATCTCATGTTTATAACCCACCGAAAGTATTACTCTTGTTATATTTTCTTTGATAAGGTATTCGAGTAAATATTCCAGAAAAGGTTTGTCATTTATGGGAGCCATACATTTAGGCAAATCAGGTAAGATATTACTTATTCTCGTACCTAAACCACCGGCTAAAATTATGGCTTCTCTTATTTCAGACATTGTATCAGTGATTGATATTGCCAAACAATGCTTTTTCGGTAAGTTCGCAAATTATATGTCCAATCATTATATGAACTTCCTGGATGCGAGGAGTATCAAGAGATGGAACACAAATAATATAATTACATAAATTTTTCATTTCGCCTCCCGTTTCGCCTGTAAAGCCAATAGTTATCATGTTTTTCTCTCTGGCAGTTATTAAGGCATTGATAATGTTAACAGAATTACCTGAAGTAGAAATGCCAATTAGCACGTCTCCTTTATTGCCAATTGCTTTTATCATCCTTGAATAAACCTGTTCAAAGGAATAATCATTGGCAACAGCAGTTAAAAAAGAGGTGTTAACATGTAAGGCTTCAGATGGCAAAGGAGGACGGTCAAAATAAAATTTACCAGACAGCTCAGCTGCAAGATGCTGCGCATCAGCAGCACTGCCACCATTACCACAAAATAAAACCTTGCCACCCCCCTTGAAAGTTTTTATTATTACTTCGACTATTGAAGAAATAATCTCAAGATATGATTCATTAGTGAGTATTTCAGTTTTAAGATTTATTGATTGCTGAATGGCATCTTTAATACGTATATAGTTCATAATAAATTATGAATTTGTGATGAAAATTAAAATTTAATACTTACTCCAAACTTGCCACCCGAAAAAATATTACCACCGCTAAATTCAAGGTTTAACCCTATATTATCAGAAAAATAATATCTGCCACCTATTTGTAAGCCAAGACCTACCCCTGAACTATAATCTCCAGGATATAAATCTGGCAAATCCCAATAATAAAAACCAAGGTTAATTCCTGCGTAAGTATCCCATTCAGAATCAATTTCGAGCAAATTGTTAAAATGATAATTGGCATTTCCGATAATACCTATCACATTGTGCCTATAATAAACTAACTTGTAGTGTTCTCTGAATGTTCTGCCACTTATTTCACCTCCAATAGTTATATCACGATGTATTGAGTAATCATAGCCAATATATACAGGAATTCCCTCACCAGATAAACCTACACCTGCATCGAATTGCGATTCCCCCTTATTTAATGGATTCTGTGAATATGAATAAAAATGAAAAAAAAATATTAGAGAGAAAAATAGTAATCTAATCCGCATTTTATTAATAACTTGGTTAAAAAAATTGTAAACTGTAACACTTATTAAACAAAGATTAAAAATTATTATTAAAAGATTTCATCATTGTAGCGAGACCGAGAATTGAACTCGGGACCTTCGGGTTATGAATCCGACGCTCTGACCACCTGAGCTATCTCGCCATTTATAGTGCAAATGTATATAATAATTTTTAATTAATACATAGATGAAAAATTTGTTTTGCATTTTTGAACCCACTCCGAAAAGTCATTTTTATTATGAATTGTTTTTTTATCAAGATAAATTAATTAATAACATAGATAAATTAATGCAAAAAATATATATACAAATTTAATTATAATAAAAATTATAAATTTTTCTAAGCATATCCAATTATGTTTTTAAAATTATTTAGACTTTTTATAAATTATAAAATTTATAGAAATGTTTTAAAAGTATATAAAATATTTATATTTTTGGCAATTAATTGTGAAATGATTAACAGTTAACTTATTTAATTTTAATTAATAAAAATTTTATAATTATGTCAAATACAGAAATTTTAGTTAAAGAATTGACAGAAAAGTATGGTAAAAATAGGGATAGTTTATTGCCGGTATTGCAAGGAATTGTTGAAAAGGAAAGTTACCTTTCAGAAGAAGCAATGATTAGTATTGCTAAAGAACTTGATCTTTCAGCTGCAGAAGTATACGGTACTGCATCCTTTTATACTTTTCTGGATACCATACCACGTGGTAAAAATATTATCAGAGTTTGTAAAACCATTACTTGCCATATGAAAGGTAAAGATGAAATTATAAAAACTCTTGAAAAGTTACTTAATATCAAAGTAGGTGAAACTACACACGACAATGAGTTCACTTTGCTCACCGCTAATTGCCTCGGATGGTGTCATAAGGGTCCCGTTATGCTGGTTAATAATGAGGTTTATCCTGAACTTACTCCTGATAAAGCAGTTGAAATTATTAACTCATACATCAAAACTACTAAATGAATTATTATATATATTTTTTATTAAATATTATTTGATATGGAAAATAAATTGAGAAAAGTTGATTTGATTTTCGGTGAATATCCTACCGAAAAATATAAGGTTTTAGAAAAATGCCTTAAAATGTCCCCTGATGAAATTATTAATGAAATTCTGGATTCTGGCTTGAAAGGACGTGGTGGAGCCGGTTTCCCTACAGGCCTTAAATGGAAATATACTAAAAATCAAGACGCTGATGAAAAATTTGTAATATGTAATGCCGATGAAGGTGAACCCGGTACTTTCAAAGACCGTGAAATCCTTGATAAAGTCCCTCGCAAAGTCTTCTCAGGTATGGCTATTTGCGGCAAAGCTATTGGCGCTAAAAAAGGATACCTGTACCTTAGAGGTGAATATACATTCTTATTACCATCTCTTTACAAAGAACTTGATATTTATCATGAATATGCTGAAAAATTAGGTCACAACTTCCAAATTGAAATCAGAAAGGGAAGCGGTGCATATATTTGTGGCGAAGAATCAGCTTTGTTTGAATCTATTGAAGGTAAAAGAGGAGAACCTCGTAACAAACCCCCTTATCCAACTGTAGCA
>JAKIYJ010000069.1 GCA_022708585.1 Bacteroidota bacterium | reverse complement strand
ATTTGTATAATAATAAAAATCTGTCAGACAGGTTAAAATAACCTGATAATATTATTTTGTTAAATTTTTTATTATTGGTTTATTTTTTGCAATTTGCCATTTCAAAAAAAAAAAATCACAAATGAAACGACAATATGTTTTTTTAATGATCCTTTTGTTATCATTATCAGGTGTATTTTCACAGGAATTAAGAAAAATCAATAATACCGCATTTCAAAGGGGTGAAAAACTTACTTTTAGAGCATATTATGATGCTATATTGACTGGCAAAGTTACAGCAGGCGAAGTTACCCTTGAAGTTACCAAAGAAAACAAAACCATTAATGGTCGTAATACCTTCCATGTTGTAGGGTTGGGCAAAACAAAAGGATTGTTCAATCTCTTTTTTAAAGTAGTTGATCGCTACGAAACTTATATTGATGAAGAGGCTTTGGTACCGTGGGTCTTTATTAGACGAGTTAATGAAGGTGGATACATTATTAATCAGGATGTAATGTTTAATCATGCACAAAAGATAGCTGTAAGCAATACTGCAAAAGTTCCAGTGCCTGAATATATTCAGGATGTAATTTCAGTTTTTTATTATGCAAGAACCCTTGATATAAATCATTTGAATGTTGGCGACAGTTATCCTATTAATTTTTTTATTGATGATACTGTTTATAATTCACATTTTATATTTCTTGGAATTGAAGATATTAAAACTTCTATTGGTACAATAAAATGTTATAAAGTAAAACCCAAAGTAGCAACAGGTATAGATTTTAAGGAAGATTATCCTATGATACTCTATATATCAGCCGATAAAAATAGAATTCCTGTTCTTGGAGAATCAAAAGTTATTGTTGGTTCGGTTAAACTTGAACTTATCAAATATTCAGGGTTAAAAAATCCTTTTGAAGCAAAAATAAAATGATAAAATTGATGAACTTAATTATTTAGTTTATTTTTTTTACTTTCAGGAAATATTAAAGAGGCAATAATAGATATAGTAAGAACAGATAAAATAATAGCAAGTGATGCCAAATTGCCAATTAAATGGTCATAAAATTCGTTAAGTATCATCTTAGAACCAATAAATACAAGTATTATAGATAGTCCATATTTTAGATAATAGAAATATTTGACTATACCTGCAATAGCAAAGTATAAAGCACGTAAGCCAAGAATAGCAAAAATATTTGAAGTAAATACTATAAACGAATCTTTTGAAATTGCAAGTACAGCAGGTATAGAATCAACTGCGAAGATTAAATCTGAAAATTCTATAACAAGCAATGCTATAAATAACGGAGTTGCAAACGTGCCTGCATTATTAAGTTTCACAAAAAATTTACCATTATAAGTCTGGTCAGTTACAGGAAATATCTTTTTAAAAATTTTCACTAATGGATTTTTTTCAGGATGTGGAACATGCTCTTTTTGAAAAACCATTTTGATACCTGTGTATATTAAAAATATTCCAAATACATATATAATCCAGTTAAAAGTATTAAGAAGAGCAATACCTGCAAAAATTAATACAGCACGCATACCTATTGCACCAATAATGCCCCAGAACAATACTTTATGCTGATATTTTACGTCTACATTGAAATAAGAAAATAACATTACAAAAACAAACAAATTATCGACACTTAATGATTTTTCTACAATATAAGCTGTAAAAAATTCTATTGCTTTAATTTTATCTATAAAAATATAAATACCCAGATTAAAAAGTAAGGCTACAGCAATCCATACAGCACTCCATATAAGAGCTTCCTTGATTTTTATTTCATGAGATTTTTTGTTAAAAACTCCTAAATCTATAATAAGCATTATAGTAATTAATATCAAAAAAATAATCCAGTTCCAGATTGTTATTTCATAATGTAGCATATACTTATATTAAATATTTTATTATTACAAAACCACCAATTAATAATACTGTAAAACCTAATGCAACAAGATTGAAATATCTGTCAATAAATGTCTTTATCCCTGGCCCAAATTTCCAAATTAAAAATGATACCAGAAAAAATCTTGCTCCTCTGCTGACTGATGATGCTATAATAAACATTAATACATTCATATCGAATACACCAGAAGTTATAGTAAAAACTTTATATGGAATTGGGGTAAAGCCCGCTACAAAAACAATCCAGAAATCCCATTCTTTATATAAACTTTGTATAGAATAATACAAGTCATAAGTAAAACCTGGAATATTATTAAAGAAAAAATTTGCAAAGGAAGTAAAACCTCCAGCATCATTAAGCCACATATAATGTCCAATTCCATAACCAATTATCGCCCCACAAATTGAACCAATAGTACAGGTTAGTGCAAATCGAAATGATTTAACTGGACTGCCCAATGCCAATGCAATAAGCAATACATCGGGTGGAACCGGAAAGAAAATTGTTTCACAAAAGGCAAGTAGAAATAATGCCAGTTCTCCATATTTGCTTTCGGCCCAGCTTAAAACCCAATCATATAACTTTCGTACGTATCTCAATTATTTTAATGATTACAATTAATTACAATTTGAGTTTGCAAAACTAAATCAATTTATCTAAAAATACCTGAAATAAAAAAAATACATGTTGTTTTTTCAATTGCTCAAGCATAAAAAGACAACTATCTTATAATATTACTTTTTTTATATCCATAAACTGCAATTATATTTTTTAATTATGAATTATAAAAACAGTGTTTTAACAAAACATTGATAAGATTAACTTGAAAATTTAATAAATATTTTCAAAACAGTAAAAAATAAATATTAATTGTTTTTTATTTATATTTTTTATAATTTTGTTGCAAATTAAATATTAATAAGATATGAATTTTATAATTTCAAGTGCAACTTTATTAAAAAAATTGCAATCAATAAGCGGAGTGCCTACAACAAGTAATGTTGTCCCTATTTTAGATAATTTTCTTTTTGAAATCCAAAACAACAAGTTAAAAATCACAGCATCAGATATTGAAACTTCAATGTCGGTTACGGTAGAACCCGAGAAAATTGATGTAGATGGTTCTATTACTATTCCAGCCAGAATGCTTCTGGAAACATTAAAAACTTTTCCCGATATTCCACTTCATTTTTCAATTAATGAAGAAAACCAGACCATTGAAATCAATACAGGAGAAGGAAATTTTAAATTATCAGGACATAAAGGGGAAGAATTTCCTAAATTACCTTTGCTTGAAAATACATCTTCAATTGAAATACCTTCTAAAATACTTGCAACAGCAATAAGTAAAACTTTATTTGCAACAGGTGTTGATGAATTGAGACCCGTTATGTCAGGCGTTTTTTGCCAGCTTACCGATGAAAATATTACTTTTGTTGCAACCGATGCTCATAAACTTGTAAGATACCGTTGTACTGATGTTAAATCTAAAGGAGAAACTCAATCAATGATTATCCCTAAAAAACCTCTGGTTCAACTAAAAAATATTTTACCTCAAAATGACACCGCTGTTAAAATTGATTTTAACCAAAAAAATGCTTCTTTTTCATTTGATAATGTTAACGTAGTTTGCCGAGTTATTGAAGGAAAATATCCTAATTTTGATGCTGTTATCCCTTTACAAAATAATAAGAATCTTATAATTGACAGGCTTCAACTGCTTAATTCTCTGGAAAGAGTTTCAATATTTGCTAATCAATCAACACATCAGGTTCGATTTAAAATTAGTGGCAGAGAATTAATTCTGTCGGCTGAAGATCTTGATTTATCAAACGAAGCAAAAGAACGTTTAATCTGCAATTTTGAAGGCGAAGATATTGAAATAGGTTTTAATTCCAAATTTATCATTGAAATGTTAAGTAACCTTGAAACTGAACAGATTAAAATAGAAATGTCGGCTCCAAATCGTGCAGGAATTATTTTACCTGTTCCGACAGAACCATCAAACGAAGATATACTTATGCTTGTTATGCCTATTATGCTTAATGCATAATATTTAAGATGCCTTTTAAACGCCTTTTTATTGCTATAAAAATAATTTCGTCAGAAGAATTAAAAAATTGTTTTAATTCATTAAAATTTCAATTAAAACACGAAAATGTTGTTTTTTCTGACATAAATCAACTTCATCTTACATTGCTGTTCTTTGGTAAAACTGATGAAATTCAAATTCCTGAAATTAATAAAGTTCTTAATTGTATTGCCAGCAATTCTCTGCCATTTAATCTGGAAATAAATCATATTGGGACATTTGGTAAAAAAAAATATCCTAAAACATTATGGATTGGTGTTAACAAAAATCCTCTTTTACTTGAATTAAAAACAAAAATCAATAATGAATTCTTGAAAGAAAAAAAAGTTATAACAGAATCCCCTGATTTTATTCCTCATATAACTCTGGCAAGGATTAAACATATTAATAATGTCCAAGATTTTTATTCAACTGTTGAAAAATACAAGGATTTTTTTAAATATAAATTATATGTCGACAAATTTCATCTTTTCGAAAGTACATTAACACCACAAGGTGCTATATATAATATTTTGAACACTTTTATTTTAAACCAAAAGATTTTATAGCAAATGCTTATTTTTGATATAATAAAAATATTTCTATTATGAAGATATATCCTGTTGAATCTGGTAATTATAAATCAGATGGAGGAGCTTGCTTTGGAGTGGTTCCTAAAAGTATATGGAAAAAATTTTGTGAAGCTGATGAAAACAATCTTATTCCTGTTTCACAACGATGTTTGCTTGTAGATGAGGGAGATAAAATTACCCTTATTGATACCGGGATGGGCGATAAGCAAAGTGAAAAGTTCTATTCGTATCAGTACCGTACAGAAGAATATTCCTTACTAAAATCATTGCAAGAATTGGGCTATACTCCTCAACAAATTACCGATGTTATATTTACTCATTTACATTATGATCATTGTGGAGGAGCATTAATAAGGACAGATGATGGTTTCGAAGCCGTTTTCCCCAATGCGGTTCATTGGTGTTCGAAACAACAATGGAATTGGGCTAATAATCCTAATCCACGAGAAGGGGCTTCATATTTTCCGGAAAATTTTGTTCCGTTAAAAGAAAAAGGAATGTTGAAATTTATAGAAACAGAAGGAGAATTTTCAGATAAAATAAATTTAAGACTTTTTAATGGTCATACAGATGGGCAAATAATTCCTTTTATTAAATATAATAATCTTACTGTTGTTTACATGGCTGATTTTATTCCATCAGCAGGGCATATCCCTATACCTTATGTTTCATCTTTTGATACAAGACCCTTAATTAGTATGCAAGAAAAGGAACTTTTTTTGAAAGAAGCCTTGAATAATTCGTATATTTTATTTTTTGAACACGATGCTTTAAATGAATGTTGTACTTTACAAAAAACTCACAAATGGATAAAGGCTGATAAGGTGTTTAAGTTTAAAGAATTATTTCATTTCGAAAAACCTTTTTTATATTGAATTTATTTTATATAAAGTCTATTTTGTAATTACACATTATTTTAGTAATTTTGAAAAAAAATTAAATTACCAAAATATGGGAAGAAAATACTGTACACATTCAAAGATGCTCCAAAGATTATTTTGGTGCTTGACAATGTAAAGTATCATCATGCGAAGTTTCTAAAAAAGTTTTTGGAGCAAAACAAAAGATTGTAAATTCTTTATTTGCCTCCATATTCACCAGATTTAAACCCAATTGAAAAGGCCCTGTGGTTCATAAGAAAATCTATAACCCACAATAGATATTTGGAATCTATGAAGTTGAGAAAAGTAAAGTTTTGGCAGATGTTTTCTCATTTTCAAATTACAAACGAAAAATTATTGACTATTTGCGTAATTAAATATTAGACTTTGTATAAATGCTTGTCCTCAATTGTAAAATATTTGTTTGGCCTTCTTACAATTTTTTGTACTGTTAATCCTGAAATAAGTTTACTTTTTTTATACATTTTTTCTTTTTTTGTATAAACCTATTTTAGGACGAGACAAAAAATTACTGCACATTTTGTAGATTATTCAATTATACTAAATTGATGTCTTACAATTTTACCGTTTTTTCTATTTTTAATATCAACATAAATTGGAATACCATCAAATCCTAAATAACTTGGTGAAATAATTTTTATTTCTTTATAATAACCACCCCATGTACTATATCTATTATTTTTAACAATTTTACCTTTAAAATACATATCCTTATTATAGTATTCTCTAACATATGAAGTGTCATTTTGAATAGAGTCAACAATCCTGATTGCATATTCAAATTTGTAATTTTTATTTAAAGCTAAATTAATCCATTCAACACTAAGGTAGTCAGATTTGATAACAACAATATCTTTATTTATAATATTTTGTTTTATCAATTTGTTTGTCTGCATTATATTTTTGTATGAATTACATCCTACACAAAAAATTATTAACGCAAAAAAAATAAAAATTTTATTTTTCATAATAATAACCTATTTTAAGGAATCGTATATTTTCTGATTTTCTTCACTCAATTTCAACCCTTTGCCAATTTCCTGAGTTGATATTTTATTATAAAATCCAAAAACAGATTTGTCAATTGTTTGCCCTTTTTCTTTTCTATATGCAATTTCACTTTGTATTGCTGAATTCATTAGCGGATTATAAACTTGTGCAAAAGAATTAGAGTTTGTATAAATATCTGACAATGAATTTTCCAAAGTTATCTGCTCCTTTGTTGACATGTGGCCAAATTCAACAACCATTGTTGCTAAAAGTTTTTCGTCTATATCCATATTGTCACTTTTTGCATTTGCAGTTATATTACTCCAGTTAGGAACAATAGTTGCCACCTCACTTAAACCCTCACTGTTAGTAATAAAATTGCCATTATCATCAACTTCCCTCAAAACAGTACTATTTGCATTAGGATTGCTTTTAATTGTCTTTTTATCAGTTTCATCAATAATAATTTTTGTACTTATAGATTGCATCGATTTAACAAGATTTACTCCAACATCACTTGAAGTAAGTTTTTGTAAAGTTGGCATTGCCTGTTTTCTGTATGTTTCGCTTAGTTCACTACCATCAGCATACGTGAATTTTTTGCTTTCTTCATTGTAAATTACTTCTTTTTTCGCTTGCGGATCCCATAAAACCCTGCCATCAATATCAACAAAATATATTGGATTGTCAGCACAAAAAACGTATGGACTTAGTTGCGGATACTGACTTGCAAGCGGGTCTACATTCCATGCAAAAACAACTAAATCTATTGGGTATTTATTATAAAGAGAATCGGCAGTAACAAATTTTGTAATCTTCTTTGTTTTGGTGTTTAGAAGTGCTCTACCGTATTGCTCGATAAGTTTGGGTT
>JAKIYJ010000068.1 GCA_022708585.1 Bacteroidota bacterium | reverse complement strand
GCAAATATAATTTAAAGCAATTATTTTTTTCAAATCAGATATCATAAATAATTGCTTTAAATTATATTTGCACAAAAAAAGAAATGCATTTTTCGAAAACGTTAATTCCACGATGGATAATTTTTATTGGAGATATTTTAATCTGTATATTCTCTGTTTTATTGGCATTCTTGTTAAGATTCAATTTCTCCATTCCTTATGAAGAAAGAATCACAATACCATTGATATTGGCTTATGTTGTATTCATCAGAGCTATAAGTTTCTGGGTATTTAAAACATATTCAGGTATTATCAGACATACAAGTTCACCTGATATTATCAAGATTTTTCTTGCTGTTCTTAGTGGCAGTTTAATTTTTAGTGTAACAAATGTTATAACATATTATTCAGGATATGGGAAATTTTTTATTCCTTTTTCCATTGTTGTTATAGATTTTATAACAGCCACATTTTCGTTGGCGGGTGCAAGGGTTCTTATCAAAACCATATATTATGAATGGATGCAGCCTGGACGGGATTTAAAAAGTGTAATAATTTTTGGAGCAGGCGAAGGTGGTGTGATTGCTACAAGAGCTTTATTGAGAGATGCAGGTACAAAGTACAAGATTTTAGCTTTTCTTGACGATGATACTGCCAAAATGGGCAAAAAACTTGAAAATATTCCAATTTATCATAGTAATAAACTTGAACAACTTCTTAAAAACAATAATGTTGCCCATCTTATTCTGTCTACACATAAAATACCTGTTACACGTAAAAACGAAATTGCCGAATTATGTCTTGCTTATGGGACCAAAATACTGGAAGTTCCTCCACTGGATCGCTGGATTAACGGAGAATTAAGTTTTAAACAGATACGACGTGTAAATATTGAAGATCTATTGGGCAGAGAAACTGTAGTTATTGAAAATGAAAAAATAAGAAAACTGCATACTGGCAAAAATATAATGATTACAGGAGCTGCAGGCTCAATAGGAAGTGAACTTGTTAAACAGATTTCAACTTTGCCATATAATTTATTATTGTTGACAGATCAGGCTGAGACTCCCCTTTTTCACCTTGAACTCGAAATGACAGCCGATTTAAAAAATAATAACTACAAATTTTTTATAGCCGATATTTGTGATGCAACAATAATGGAAAACTTGTTTAATGATTATAGACCTGATATAATCTACCATGCAGCAGCCTATAAACATGTTCCCGTTATGGAAAACAACCCTTATGAAGCTGTTTATACTAATGTTTATGGAACAAAAATTATTGCAGACTTAGCTCTAAAATATAATGTCGAAAAATTTGTGATGATTTCAACCGATAAGGCTGTTAATCCAACAAGTGTTATGGGAGCATCTAAACGTATTGCCGAAATGTATATACAATCGCTCAACGCCAAAAATAAAACAAAATTTGTTACTACTCGTTTTGGAAATGTGTTGGGATCAAATGGCTCTATAATACCTCTGTTTAAAGAACAAATTGAAAAAGGAGGTCCCTTGACCATCACTCATCCAGAAGTTACACGATATTTTATGACTATCCCCGAAGCATGCCAGCTAGTTCTGGAAGCAGGCAGTATGGGCAATGGAGGCGAAATTTTTCTCTTCGATATGGGTAAGAGTATTAAAATATTAGACCTCGCTAAAAAAATGATTAAACTTTCAAGTTTAACGCTTGGCAAAGATATTCAAATAGTATATACAGGATTGAGACCAGGAGAAAAACTTTACGAGGAACTGCTTGCCGATAAGGAAAATACTATACCTACACATCACCCCCGTATTATGATTGCCAATATCATACGCCACGACCCCCAAATCATTGAAAAAGAAATTGAAGAACTCCTCAATATGCTCAAAGTAAACGATACTTTCCTCCTTGTAAAAAAAATGAAAGAAATAGTACCTGAATTTATAAGCAATAACTCTATTTTTGAAAAATTAGATAATAACAAAAAATAAAAATTTCCCTGTTAAATACGATTTAAGCAAGTTCTTCAAAAACATTTTTCCTAAATATGTCCCATTCTCATCCTCGTTTGTAACGAGGATGAGAAACGGCACATTATGGCATTTATGTTATAATTGTAAAAAATTATTATACTCAAAATTTTATATATAATGTATGAATTCACTCCGAAAAATTGATAAATTTTATTCTAATTAAATTTATATATTTATAATTAATTTATCTATGAAATTAATTAATTTATTTTATCAAAAAAATAATTCAACATAAAAATAAGTTTTCGGAGTGGGTTTAAACATAAAATTGAACAAAAATAAAAGCCTTGCAGGGGCGACCTTATGGCAAACCACAATTAATCATCACATATGAAGTTACACAGGACAACCCTGTGGTAAACTTTTTATAATTTATATAAACCATTTTGTAAGGCATATTTAATAATATCGGCTATATTTGAAGTATGTAATTTGTTGAAAATATGAGATTTATGAACTTCAACAGTTCTATAACTGATATTAAGTTTTTCGGCTATTTGTTTATTATGCATACCTTCAATCATACAGGCAACAATTTCTATTTCTTTTGCAGAGAGTTCAGTTTTATAAGTTTTCTGTTTATGTGTTGCAGTTGACATGATTTTGGCAATTTTTTGAGAAAAGTTATGCTTACCTTTCAGCACAGATGTAATTGCCTTAAATAATTCTTCGACGGAAGCATTTTTTGATACGAAGCCCGATGCACCGGCATTAAACAAATTTATTATATTTTGATTGCGTTCTGAATCGCCGATGATTAAAATTTTATAATGGAACGGGGTCAAGGATAATTCCTTGCAAATTTTTAAAGTTATTGAATCTTCTTTATTTTGTACCAACAATATTATATCGGGTTGAGGAGCTTTAATTTTTTCGGGATGAAAATTTTTTTTTGTGTTATCTCCTGCTATATATATAGAATCATAAGTTTTTAAAATCTCTTTTATTCCTTCTCTAAACAAAGTAAAATCATCAATAATATAAGCACTAATCATCGAGACAAATAATTTATAATTAGAGTTTGTCCATAATGTCCGATTTCATCGTTATTCTCAGCCTTCAAATCAGTTATGTTTAGTACACTCCCGATTTTCAGGCTATCGAAACCTCGAACATTCTGAAACAAACTTTTGACTTTATGGACAGACACTCATTATACTATTTATATTTTATCTTGTTTGTAGCAGATTCAAACTTTTAAATTACAAAATTAAACATTTATATATAATTTTACCTATAAATTGGTTATTTTGTATAACATCTTAAAAAAAAGTTAAAAATTTAATTTGTAATGCATTATATAGTCCATTGGATTGAGCGGCATCAGTTACCTTGCTTTTACAGGAAATTTCTTGGTATTGATTGTCCTGGTTGTGGTATGCAAACAGCCTTAATAGAATTACTTAAAGGAAATATTGTTGAAAGTATTAAGGTATATCCAGCCTTAATACCTACAATTTGTATGTTTATATATTTAATTTTGCATTTGATATTCAAATTTAAAAATGGTGCAAATTTTTTAAAATACTGTTTTATTTTTACGGTTGTTATAATTGTAATAAACTATGTTTATAAAATGATTGTAAATTTTAATATTAAAATAATATGAAAGTATTAACAATTAAGCAAATTAGGGAAGCTGCCGAATATACTATGATAAATGAGCCGATATCGGATGACGGTCTTATGGAACGTGCAGCGGAGAAATGTGCTGATTTTATTAAACAAAATTGGGATAAGACGGTTTCTTTTATTATTTTCTGTGGTCCTGGCAACAATGGCGGCAATGGGTTGATAATAGCCCGTTTGCTTTCAGATGCCGAATATCAAGTTACAGTTGTTTGTCTTAATGCTCCCTCGTATTCAGATGTTTTTAATTTGAATTATGAAAGGCTTAAAAAACAAAACAGGGCAAATGTTTTAATAATAAGTATTATTGATGACATGCCCGATTATGACAGCAGTTGTGTTGTTATTGATGCTTTATACGGGAGGGAATTGTCGAAACCTGTCAGCGGATTGGCAGGCGAAATAATTGATTATATAAATAGAAATAATAATTTTGTAATCTCTATTGATGTTCCTTCTGGACTTTGGGAAGATAAAGAACAGGATTTGAATTCAGATATTATAGTTCAATCTGATGTTACTCTTACGTTTCAATGTCCTGAACTTTCTTTTTTCTTTTCCGAAAATAGTGTTTATGTTGGACGATGGTATATTCTGGATATAGGACTTGATAAAAGTTATATAGCATCACTTGATACAAAATATTTTTATATTGAAAAGACAGATGTCAAGGGATTAATAAGGTTACGCAAACAATTTTCACATAAAGGTACTTATGGGCATTCACTTTTAATAAGTGGAAGTTATGGAAAAATAGGGGCTGCTGTTTTATCTGCCAAAGCTTGTTTGAGAGCCGGCACTGGCTTACTAACGGTGCGAATTCCACAGTGTGCTTATCAGATTATGCAAACTGCTATTCCTGAGGCAATGGTTTCTGTTGATAGTTCTACGAATTTTATTACACCATTTAATTTTAAAGAAAATTATGATGCTATTGGCATAGGACCTGGCATAGGACAAGAAGATGAAACTGCATCAGCCCTGAAATTTTTGCTTCAAAATTATCAAAACCCTATAGTTATTGATGCAGATGCCATTAATATTTTATCACAAAACCCGACATGGCTTTCATTTTTACCAAAAAATTCTATACTGACTCCGCATCCCGGAGAATTTAAAAGATTAGTTGGGAAATACAATGATGACAGGGAAAAAATAGAAATGCAATTGGCTTTCTCCTGCAAATATAATGTTTATATTGTACTAAAAGGATTTAATTCTTCAATCAGTACACCTGATGGGAATATATGGTTTAATTCGACCGGGAATCCTGGAATGGCAACAGCAGGCAGTGGAGATGTTTTAACCGGGGTGTTAACTGGTTTACTTTCACAAGGTTATACTTCTTTTGAAGCCTGCCTGCTTGGGGTTTGGGCTCATGGTAAAGCTGGCGACATAGCGGCGGAGAAAAAAAGCGAAATATCAGTTATATCTAGCGATATTATTGAAAATCTGGGAGAAGCCTTTTTAGAATTAAAATAATGAGCATACTTCTAAAAGTCTATAAATCAAATTTTAATCAAATATATCTATATTTTTAATCAATTTATCTATGAAATTGGTTAATTTGTTTTATAAAAAGTAATTTAAAATAAAAATGAGTTTTCGGAGTGGACTCAATAATTTTAATTGAATTTCATATTAATATAATTTTGCATAAAAACTATGATGAATTATGATTAACAAAATAAAAATAATTTCCGGTTGTATGTTATTTTTTATTACAATAATTAAGGTTAATTGCCAAACAAGTGGTATAAATTTTCAACCCAATGTAATAACAGTACCTGAAACTGTACTTGTAAAAGGTGGTACATTTAAACTTGGGAGTGAAGATGGAGAAGTGAACGAGAAACCTGTTCATACAGTTATTGTAAGTGATTTTTATATTGGCAAATATGAAGTTACAAATAAGGAGTTTTGTGAATTTCTTAATGATAAAGGTAATAATAAAGAAAAAGTTATTGAATGGATTAATCTTTCGGGCAAATGGGATGATGACACTCTTCAAAAATGCAATATCTATCTGTCGGAGGGGAAATTTTGGGTAAAAAAGGGGTATGAGGATTATCCTGTTACTTTTGTAAACTGGTATGGAGCAAAAGCATACTGTGATTGGTTATCAGAAAAGACAGGGAAACAGTACAGATTGCCTACTGAAACTGAATGGGAATATGTTGCACGTAATTGCGGGCAAAACATTAAATATGTATGGGGGAACGAGCCGCCAGTAGGGAAACATCCTGGTAATTTTGCGGATGAGAGTTTAAAACGTATATATCCTGATATAAGGATTGCACCAGGATATAATGACTCATATGTTTTTGTTGCACCTGTTGGAAAATTTGAACCCAATGTTCTTGGAATATATGATCTGGCTGGTAATGTTTGGGAATGGTGCAGTGATTGGTTTTCTCATCAATATGATAACAGTGATGGTGTTAAGAACCCTGTTGGTGCAAAATCTGGTGATATGAAAGTAGCGAGAGGTGGAAGCTGGCTGGATGGGCCGGGACAGTTAAGGGTTAGCAGGAGAGTAGGACTTGATCCAAAATCCAACTCTTTAAATCTGGGATTTAGAGTTGCAATGGAAAAATAAGGTTGAGATTGCCTTGAAAAGTCTATAAATTAAATTATAATTAAATTTATCTATATTTTTAATCAATTTATCTATGAAATTGATTTATTTATTTTGATAAAAAATAATTCAATGTAAAAGTGATTTTTCGAAGCGGGTTCAAACTTTTTGGAAGAGAGAATGGGGTCAAAATTTTTATATTTCAATTTTTTCGAATTTCATATATCAAGCACAATTAATATATATATCAGGTGGATATTCAATTTTTTCAAGAAAGAGTCCTTTTGCAGGGGCAGAGGAGCCAGCTTTACTTCTATTACCGCTTTTTATAATTTCAATAAATTCATCACATGTAATATGTTCACGGCCTGCATCTATTAAAGTACCAACAATAGCTCTAACCATATTATGTAAGAATCTATCCGAAGTAATTGTAAATATCAATATATTTTTTTTATTTTCCCATTTTGCATAATTTAAATTGCAAACATTATTTTTATTATTATAATTTTTTTTGGTAAAAGCGGAAAAGTCTTTATTTTGAATTAATAAATTTGCTAAATAGTTCATCAGGTTTGTATTGAGAGGAAAAGGTACGAACCAGGAAAAATCATTTAAAAAGGGGTTAGGTTTTGTAATAATATAATAGCGATAAGTTCTTGAAATGGCGCTAAAACGAGCGTGAGCTGATCTGATTACTTTAAATAAATCGATAATTTTAATATCGGGAGGTAAAATGCCATTGAGGCTATAAACCGTTTTTTGAATATCAATATCAGATAAAGAAATATTATCGGGCAAATCAAAGTGGGCGAAAAATTCACGTGCATGCACGCCGGTATCAGTTCTACCTGCACCGGTAACTTTCAGAGGCAATCTAAAATAGACAGACAAAGCATTTTCGACAGTAGATTGTACAGTATTACTATTGTATTGTTTTTGCCAGCCAAAATAATTTGTGCCTTTATAAGATAATTTTATAAAATATCGCATTGAGGGAATTTGTAATATATTAAATAATTTCAAATTTTCATAAATGTACGATGAAAATATATATTAATTAAATAGAAAAATTTGAAATTACGATTTGTGTAATATTGCTCTCTATTTATAATTATGAGATTTTTTTGTTCAAATCGTATTTAGCATCA
>JAKIYJ010000067.1 GCA_022708585.1 Bacteroidota bacterium | reverse complement strand
AAAATACATTAAATATTTTAACATTTTATAAAAAATTGCAACAAGAATTTTCTTTAATCAATTTTTTTGTATTATTTTTTCTAATTTTTTGATTTTGAAAAAATGACTTTTTGGAGTGGACTCAATATTATTTTATAAAAGGTGCCTTTAAAATAGATATATGGTGGATTATTGCAGGAGTAATTGGATGCACAGCCTATATTATTTTACGATCACTAAAAAAATATACTTTATTATTAAACGTTAATGACAGGTAAATCATATTATCCAGGTTATGTTCAGGTATAAAAAATACATTTAAAATCAAAATTTAAAAATTGTAAGTAATTTTATATTTGTTTAAAAAAATTTTTGTACCTTGCAAACGAAAATATTTAATAATAATTAAAATCATCTTTTATGAAAAGATGGATATGCTTTAAAATGCTTATGGTTTTTGTTTTTGCCAGCTACATGGTTAAAGCACAGCCCTATAATATTGACACTAATAAAATTAAAGTACAAAGTTCGGATGAAATCTCAAATATGATAGATAATCTGGCCACGCTTAAAATTTTTCCCGATACTGCTTCCAAGTCTTGTTTAGTTAGTAATCCTTTCTTTTTTTCAAATAATTCTAAAATATCACACAGTGATTCTATATATAGAACTGGTATTTATTCTCTTAGTTTGTCATCTCCATTTGAATATGTTTTTAATGATATTGTTAAAACATATATTGAATTATATGGTATTAAGAAAGCAGCTCTTACATCGCGTATGATAGGACTTGCTGAGTTATATTTTCCATTATTTGAAGAATATCTTGGCAAGTATTGTTTACCTCTTGAATTAAAATATCTTGCAGTTATTGAATCAGCACTTAATCCTATTGCTCGTTCTAGATCTGGAGCTACTGGAATATGGCAATTTATGATTAACACAGGGAAGCTTTACGGTTTAAAAGTAACTTCATATATTGATGACAGGAGAGACCCGCTTAAATCTACTATTGCGGCATGTGAACATCTTAGAGATCTTTATTCAACATTTAATGACTGGGCTCTGGCTATAGCTGCTTATAATTCAGGAGCGGGTAATGTTAATAAAGCTATTATGCGTGCCAAACTTGGTAAAAATGAAAAACC
The DNA here is from genome assembly GCA_022708585.1 of Bacteroidota bacterium. Lineage (GTDB taxonomy): Bacteria > Bacteroidota > Bacteroidia > Bacteroidales > JAKIYJ01 > JAKIYJ01. The sequence goes on along the minus strand of JAKIYJ010000067.1, from coordinate 6,278 downwards.
CACCTTCTGGAAAATTAAGGATTTTTTACCACGTGAAACCCAAAATTATGTCCCGGCTTTTATTGGAGTTTCATACGTTATGGAAAATTATCAGCAGTTTGGGATAGTCCCTGTTAAACCAGATCTTACTTTTTATGAAATAGATACTTTTATAATTAAAAAACCTCTTACCTTCGAACAAATAGAACAGGTTCTATGTATCCCCTACGATGAAATTGCTTTTTTAAATCCTGTTTATACAAAAGGCTTTATACCTGCTTCTAATAATAATCCTCAGGTGTTACGAATTCGTAAAAACTATGTTACTGAATATCTTGAAAACGAATATACGCTTTTTACTTATGAAAATAAAGTTGTTTCATCAATGTATGCTCAGCAAATATCTGCCATATATAAAACAGAAAACGATAAAACAAAAACTGATACAAATTCTATTGTTCATGCAAATGTATATTATGTTAAAAAAGGTGAAAGTCTCAATATTATTGCTCGAAAATTTAATTGTTCTGTTAATGATATTATGAAATGGAACAACTTAAAAAATTTAACAATACACCCAAATCAAAAATTACTTGTCAGTAATCCTGAAACAGTTCCTGCTAATAATAATGCTGATTCTGCCACTGTTGTTCAAACTCCTGATAAAGTAATAAAATTAGACAATAAAAATTCAAAGATAATTTATCATACAATACGTAAGGGTGATACTTTATGGGGAATTGCCAATCAATACGATGGAGTTACAATTGAGGAAATAAGAAGACTTAATAATATAAAGGCAGATCAAAAATTAATGCCAGGTCAAAAATTAAAAATTGCTATTAGCAGTTGATTTTTTATTATTAGTATAAACAAAATAATCATTTATTGTGAAAAACAGTATAATTAAAATTTTATTCTTATTTATAATTATTATTAATATTTCTTGTAACAATAATAATAATAATATATTGCCGGCATCGACTGGTAAAACTGCCGAGTTATTAATTGTTTGTGAAAAAAATATTTATGAAGGTATTATTGGGGAAGAGATTAAGGCCGTTTTCGCAAAAGATGTTGAAATATTGCCTCAAAGTGAACCAATGTTTAATTTAGTCAATATTCCTTTTTCTGATTTTAAAAATATGTTTAAAACATACAGGAATATCTTTATGGTTGATATAAATCCTGAACTTTCACAGCCAACTCTTGATCTTAAACATGATTTATGGGCTCAACCTCAAACTGTAATTCAAATTAGCGTCCCTTCTGATACATCCTTGACAAGACTTTTAAAAAAACACGGTAATGTTTTTACTTCGTTATACCTTAAAACCGAAAGGCAAAGGCTTATTAATGCTTTTAAAGGTATTGAGGATACAAAAATAAGGCAAAAACTTAAAAATGATTTTGGTTTTGAAATGATATTTCCAGAAGGTTATTATATTGCAGTACAAAATAAAGATTTTATTTGGATAAGAAAAGAAACAGAAGCTACATCACAGAGCATAATTATTTATACACAACCTTTCACTGATACTATGGTTTTTAATTCTAATTATATTATTAATTTAAGAGACAGTATTACTAAAAAATATATTCCTGGTCATACAGAAGGCTCTTATATGACAACAGAAAAAAAAATATTGCCTGTTTCAAAAAGTATCAATTTTAAAGGAAGGTATGCTATTGAAACAAGAGGGTTATGGAAACTTGCTAATGGCTGTTGTATGGGAGGTCCTTTTGTAAATTATACTTTTGCCGATGACAGTAATAAAAAAATCATAACTATTGATGGGTCAGTGTATGCACCTAGTACAAACAAACGTGATTTTTTGCTTCAAGTTGAATCTATTGCCTATTCTTTTGAATAAAATTGTTAAGTTCCTCTGCGAATTAAAATAATTACTTATTCCCTTATAACATAGAACTCACCGGTTTCATTAAACTTTATAATTGTTGAAGGTTTAGCCTGTATCATTTTTTCTCTATTCAGATTAACAACATAATCAGCTTTTAAAAGAATAGATTCAGGTATATCACGAAAAACAACAGGAACATTTTCACCCGAGATATTTGCAGATGTTGAGACTAATGGTTTATCAAGCATATTAATTAATTGTCGGCAAAACTCATCTCTAATAACTCTGATAGCAATAGAGCCATCATCAGCAATAATATTTTTAGCAACATTTTTAGCACCGGGATAAACTATTGTAAGTGGTTTATTCCAGTTATCAATAAGATCCCAGGCAAAAGGAGGAATTTTTTCAACATATTTAGTTAATTTTTCCTTATTATCAATTAACACAATAAAGTTTTTCTGAGTATTTCTTTTTTTAATCTCATATATTTTATTAACTGCTTTGAAGTCAGTTGCATCACAGCCTATTCCCCATACAGTATCCGTAGGATATACAATTATTCCACCTTTTTTAAGTACTTCATAAGATTTTAAAATTTCATCAGTCATAACAAAATAGTTTTTAATAATTCATCAGTATTAATGGTATAAGCACAATTAAAATGTTTTTCAGGACATTTTTTATGTCCATGCAATCCACAAGGTCTACATTTTAACTGCTTCTTTGTTTGTATAATAAAAGATTTATCCGATAAAGGAGTAAATCCAAACTCTGGTACAGTAGAACAATAAATAACAGTAACAGGAGCATTAACAGCAGATGCCAAATGTACAGGAGCGGAATCATTTGCAAAATTCATAACTGCTTTTTTCATTAACGCTGCTGTTTCCAAAAAATCAAGTTTACCACATAAATTATCAATATTATTATTTATACTATTATTTATAATTTCATTACAAATATTCTTATCAGAGTTAGAACCAAGCAAATATACTTTAAAATCATCATTGATTTTATTAATAAAATCAATCCATTTACTGGCAGGGAACTGTTTGGTGAACCATAAGGAAGCAGGGGCTATACATAAATACTTACAATTTGTATATTTTGCAATTTTATTACAGTCATTTTCGGAGGGATAAAGTTTTATTTTAGCGGAATTATTATGAGTTAGCCAGGATACAAGCAAAAGGTTTCTATCTTTTTCATGTTCAAAATTATTTTGATTACCTATATTATGTTTTAATTTTTTATTAAAAAAAAAGGAGAAAGGATTTTTATTAAAACCGACTCTATAATCCGCCTTTGAAAATGCGGTTATAAAACCGCCTGAAAAAAAACGATGAAAACAAAGCACTGCGTCATATTTTTCTTTTCTAACTTCTTTGGTTATTTTAATTAAATTTTTGTATTTATTTTTTGATTTATCAAAAATTTTAATATTATTGATAAAAGGATGATTATTAAAAAGATTTTCACAGCCTTTTTTAATCAAAACATCAATAATGGCATCAGGTATAGATGAATGTAAATTTTCAATAGCAGGTGTAATAAGAATAACATCGCCAATAGAAGCAGTCTGTATGAATAAAAATTTTTTCAACTTTATATATCAATTTTATATTCCCTAAGAGTCTTATTAAGGCTCGTTTTCTTATCAGTAGATTCTTTACGTTTTCCTATAATTAATGCACAGGGAACATTATAAATCCCAGAAGGAAATTTTTTAGGAATAGAGCCTGGTATAACAACAGAACGTGGGGGAACATAGCCTTTATACTCAATTGTTTTATCAGTTGATACATCGATAATTTTGGTTGAAGCAGTAATAACGACATTTGCACCAAGTACAGTTTCACTTCCTATGTGAACGCCTTCAACGATAATACATCTTGAACCAATAAAGCAATTATCTTCAATGATAACGGGAGCTGCCAGTACAGGTTCCAATACTCCCCCAATACCAACTCCTCCACTAATATGTACATTTTTACCTATTTGGGCACAAGAACCGACAGTGGCCCAGGTATCTATCAAAGTACCAGTATCAACATAGGCTCCTATATTAACATAAGAAGGCATCATTATAACACCAGGGGCTATATAAGAACCGAAACGAGCTATAGCACCAGGAACAACTCTAATATTTAATTCCTTATAGTTTTTTTTTAATGGAATTTTATCATTATACTCAAATACTCCGGCTTCCATAGTATTCATTTCCTGAATGGAAAAATACAATATTACTGCTTTCTTAAGCCATTCATTAATAATCCAATTACCATCAACAGGATTAGATATTCTAAGTTCTCCCTTATCAAGTAATTCTATAACATTTCTTATAGCAGTTTTTGTATCTTCTGTTTCAAGTAAAGTTTGATTGTTAAAAGCTTTTTCAATATTATCTTTTAATTGTGATATCATATATTCAAAAATCATTATATCAATAAAATCATAGTGCAAAATTAAGTTTGGTCTGAAAAATTTAAAGATTTAAAAATTTATAAAACTATGAAATTATTTTTAATTTGTATGAGTTTATATTTAATTTGTCCACTATTTTTAATGTTTTATTTATTATTAAAGTAACATAAATAAAAAAATTTTGGGATTAGACTCGTATAATTGAAATTTAAAATATGAGTCGATTTCGAAAAGTCATTTTTACATTGAATTATTTTGGGGGTTAAAGTAAATCAGTTAATAACATAGATAAATAAATATAAAATATAGATAAATTAGATTATAATAAATTTATAAACTTTTCGGAGGAGACTCATTACATTATTGTTTTATTAATTTTCTAATATAGGAACAGTGTTCATTAATTGCTTTAATTATATATATTCCTTCTTTAAGAAAAGATGTATTTATAATAACATTATCGGATTCGTATGATTTCGAATAAATTTGTTTACCGCTTATATCATATATGTTAACAGTATATTTTTGATTTAAATCATTAAACAGATTTAAATTTATATGGTCATTACAAGGGTTTGGATACAGAGTAAAACATAAAGGATTTTGTGGTTCATCAAGTCCCAGTACAACAGACCCATTGCCATTAATAACCCAGTTGTCAGGGTCAACAATGATATCAGTAACAACCATTGGAGTTGGAATTCTATAATGATTAATATAATTTGTCTGGTATACTCTTATTAAAGTATCGCCAGCAGGTCTAACAAGTCTATATTCCATCAGCATTTTAAACAGGGGAGTAACAGTAGTTGAGGTTATTTGTGTAGAAGAGAAAAACAGAGTATCATTTTTGTGTTCCCATATTATATTAAATGTAGGGAATCCTTCACCAAAATACCATTGATTAAAAAAGTCAGTAAAATTCTTTCCTGATGTAGTTTCAAGTACTTTTTTAAAATCCAAACCAGTTGCTACACTGTCTGCAAATTGTTTTTGAAAGTTTTTAAGTGTATTAAAAAATAAAGTATCATCTTGCAGTTCAAATCTTATCATATGTAAAATAGCTCCGCCCTTGTTATATGAAAGTCTTTGGTCAAATATTCTATTTTCATCTATTGCAAGATAAGGTGGAATATAAACACTGCCATCTGGTTTAGACATAATATTACTATGACTTGAAAACATATGATTATTTGCTTCTGATTGTCCAATAATATATTGAGCAGCGAGGTATTCACTGTAATCAGCGAAGCCTTCATTTATCCAAATATCTGACCAGCTGGCACAAGTAACATTATCGCCAAACCATTGATGCGATAATTCATGGCATGTTATATAAAAGTTAAAATTTCCAAGTGTAGTCATAGTTTGATGTTCCATTCCGCCTCCAAGTGGTGCCATACAATGTCCATATTTTTCCTTGTAAAAAGGATATAATCCATATAGATCACTATAAAGATTAATAAAATCGACTGTGAGATCTATCTGTGATTTAAAATAAGGCAAAGTTGACGGGTTATCATACACAAAATTTTGAATAAGTATGGAGTCGTTAGAAAGACCGGCAGGTTTTGCATAAATACTGTAATCTATATATTTAGCCACAGAAGCCGAGATAAGATAATAATCTATTGGATATCGGGTTTTCCATTCATAGCGCAATTTGTTATTTGGCATAGGAGTAACAGCAGTAAGTAATCCATTTGAGCCTGCCTTATTTTGATTACTTGTAGTGATAAAAATCCATGCAGAATCAGCTTTATCTGTTAGCACTTGTTTGCATGGCCACCACTGATATGCATTAAAAGGTTCCGATAATGTCCAGGTAACTTGATTGCCCCATGATGGAGAAGTGGCATTGGAAAGCCCAGTAAAAAAACCTCCACTTGGAGGAGTACCATGATAAAATATCTGAACTTTAAAATCAGCATTATGATTTAAAGTTGGTAGCACTGCTATCTGAATTTCGTCAACAATGTGATTGAAAGAAGTTTTAACATTATTTAATTT
>JAKIYJ010000066.1 GCA_022708585.1 Bacteroidota bacterium | reverse complement strand
GGATTTTATTAAAAACTGCTATTTATGAAAATCCTAACAAAATTATGCAATCTGTTTATGAAAAAGGATTATTGACTTCAGAAGGAACTTTAATTAATAATAAAAAAGAAGGGAAATGGAAAATATATAATAATGACACATTTTTAATAAAAGAAGAAATATATGAAAATGGTAAATTAATAGAAACAATTGAATATGAATATCCAGACTTTTGATAAATTATTATAATAAAAAATATATTTAATTGCTATTTAAAAGCAATAAAAATATACAATACTAAACAAATAAGTGATAAAAAGTGTTTTTTAAAATTAATAAGTTATATTTGTGAAAAAACAAAATATTTTACTTTTATTCTTAATTATAATAGCAATTAGCTGTTATAGACAAAATGCTATAAAATTTTACGAAAATGGTAACACAAAATTTAACTTACAGAATTATATTGATGCGATAGCAGATTACAGCAGAGCAATAGAAATAGATACTAACTTTTATGAAGCCTATTGTAAGAGAGGACATGCAAAAATTTATATTGGTGATTTAGAAGGAGCAATTATTGATTGTAATAAAGCATTAGCTATAAACCCAAATTATGCATCCGCCTATAACAACAGAGGTTTTGCAAAATATCTCATAGCAGATTACATAGGTGCAATTGAAGATTTCAACAAAGCTTTAGAAATTAATCCCAAACTTGATATAGCATACAGTAACAGAGGACTTGTAAAAATCAATATGAGTAATTACTCAGGTGCAATTATTGATTGCAACAAGGCAATAGAGTTAAATCCTAACCATATAACTGCATTTAATATCAGAGGATTTGCAAAAGATAAACTTGCAGAATTTTCAGATGCGTTAGAAGATTATAATAGAGCAATTATGATTAAACCTAAATTAGCTGAGGATTTTGATGCAAGAGGACTTGCAAAAAATTATCTCGGTGATTATGAAGGAGCTATTATTGATTGCAACAAAGCAATAGAAATTAATCCAAAGTATTTTACAGCATATAATAACAGAGGTCTTGCTAAAACTAATCTTAAAAATTATTCAGATGCAATAATAGATTTCAATAAGGCAATTGAATTAAATCCAAAATTAGCTGAAGCATATTACAACAGAGGTTGTATAAAAATATATTCAGGAAAATATTCAGAAGCAATTACAGATATCAGCAAAGCAATAGAGATTAATCCAAATTTTGAAGCGGCATATAATAATCGAGGTTATGTAAAAGTTCTTCTCGAAAATTATTTAGAAGCAATTTTTGATTTCAATAAGGCAATTACCATTAATCCCAACATAGTAGCATCTTATTATAATAGAAGCCTTACTAAAATTAAACTTGGCGATTATTCAGGTGCAATAATTGATTGCAATAAAGCAATAAAGATTAACCCCAACTTAGCAGAAGCATACAGCAACAGAGGTCTAGCTAAATACATACTTTACGATGCTAAAGGTGCTTGCATTGATTGGTCAAAAGCACAAGAACTTGGCTGTACTGATGCTTATGATTTTTTTGCGAGATATTGTAATTAACAGATTCTTAATTTTGTATTAAAATATTACATTTTTAATCAAATTTTTATTTCATACATTCTAAAGAAAACCAAAGTAATGGTAATGTTAACCAGAGAATTAAAGTAGATATATTATCTAAAATTTTTTGAAAAGCATTCAATGAAATTTCCCCACCTATTTTAATCTCACGTATAAGAGATGGCAATCTACATAACATTATTAATGCGGAAACTAAAACGACTCCAATATTAAAAAATTTATACAGTAAAACAAAATAAACTATTGCGATAAAAACAAATAATATAGTTAAAATGTTATTAACTCTTATATGTTTTAAATAAGCTTTTCGTACTTCTGGTGTTAAACTATCTTCGATTTGGTGTACATTGGGGAAAAAACCACGAACAATTAGACCTAATAAGTTTGTACTAGCAAACATTATTATTAACCAGCCTACGATTACTTTAATTATGCGTATTAACATATTATAAATATCTAATTAGAGTTTGTCCATAATATCCGATTTCATCGTTATTTTCAGCCTTCAAATCAGTTATGTACTTTAGTACACTCCTGATTTTCAGGCTATCGAAACCTCAAACTCGAACATTCTAAAACAAACTCTTGACTTTATGGACAAACACTAATTAATATTTAAAATATTGTCATCTTTTTGAAAGTCAATCAGTATCATAGAGTCAAGACTCAGTCCCAGTTGGTTTGCTGCATCACCATGATTTTGGGCAATTTCCAGAAATCCAACAGAAGTAAACAGAGCAAGGATTTCGCCTTCTGGTACATCATTGTAATTTTTACTGATTTTATCAATTGTATAACTTCCAAAACTGATTTTATATTGTCGACCTGCTGCGATTTCGAAAAATAATTTTTTAGTTATATTAGTTATGGCATTAAAATATGTATCAATGTAGACTATCATTCCTCTAATAGTGTTTGCTGTAACAACTGGTTGAAAGGCAAACATTTCCTTAATACTATTTCTGACAGTGCCAAGTTTTTCAATATTTTTGTCAGATACCAGTTGGCAGGCTGCTGGTGCAAACACGTAAAGGCCTGGGAATGTTATTTCGCCAACATTTTTTGTTTTTATTTCAACAATTTTATCAGGGGGCGAATCAAACAATAATGAAAAAATGCCATTATCGGCTCCAATAAAATAATATCCATCCTTTTGCACCACTAAATGAGGAGTATCAATGGTTGCTTCACTGTTTATGCCAATTATATTTATGGTTCCAGGTGGAAAATTTTTATAACAACTTTTTAAAATAAATGATGCCTGATATAATTTAAATGCCGGCACTTCATGCGAAATATCAATAATATGCACATCTGGCTGTAAACTTAATATTAAACCCTTAACAGAAGCAACATAATAATCTTTATTCCCCCAATCGCTTATCAGTGTTATTACAGACATTTGTTGTTTTAATTTTCAAAAAGCCAAAATTAATAATTAATTTCATACTTTATTTGTTTGTATTATTTTTGATTTTTTAAAGTAATTTTATAATTTTACAATAATTTTTAATTTCTTAAAAAATAATTTTATATTTAGTTAATCATCAAGTAAAAAAGTTAAATATTTATAATTACAATGAGTGAAAAAATTATAATGCTTGATTTATTCAGTCCAGTAGATTTTTTTGGAATAAATGATACAAATTTAAATTTATTGAAAAATTATTTTCCATCAATTAAACTAATAGCACGCAATGATACAATAAAGATTTTGGGGAATGATACAGAGATAGAAGAATTTGAAAAAAAGTTTGATATTATATTTAAATATTTTAATAAACATGGTAGAATCAATGAAGATATAATTTCAAAAATCCTGTCAGGTATCTATGATATTAACAGTATTACGAATGAAAGTACTAATGATAATGTTTTAGTGTATGGTAAAAATGGTATGATTATAAAGCCATTAACCGTCAATCAGGAAAGACTGGTTAACAGTTGTCGACTTAATGATATGGTTTTTGTTGTTGGTCCGGCGGGTACAGGAAAAACATATACAGCTGTTGCGTTGGCAGTGAAGGCTTTAAAAAACAAGGAGGTCAAAAGAATTGTGTTAACCAGGCCTGCTGTTGAAGCCGGTGAAAATTTAGGTTTTTTACCAGGAGATTTAAGAGAAAAAATAGATCCTTATTTACAACCTCTTTATGATGCTTTGAGCGATATGTTGCCTATGCAAAAACTGTCTTCTTATATGGAAGACGGTACTATTGAAGTTGCTCCGCTTGCTTTTATGAGAGGAAGAACACTCGATAATGCCTTCGCAATATTGGATGAAGCTCAAAATGCTACTGTGTTACAGATGAAAATGTTCCTGACCCGAATGGGTAAATTTTCCAAATTTATTATTACCGGCGATGTTACTCAAATAGATTTGCCCGAAAATCAAACTTCAGGACTTATTCATGCAATAAAAATCTTAAAAGGTATTCCAGGCATCGATTTTATTCAACTTGATAACAGTGATATTTTAAGACACAAACTGGTTTCTCAAATACTCAATCGTTACAGCAAATAATATATAATGAGTCCACTACGAAAAATCATTTTTATCTTGAATAATTTTTTTGATAAAATAAATTAATTAATTTAGTAGACAAATTAATTAAAAATATAGATAAATTTAATTATAATTTGATTTATAGATTTTTCGGAGTGGCTCAAATTATTCTTTTTTATTACATAAGTATATAATTGCTTCAATTATGCAATTTATATTTACATTAACAACATCAAATATCAGTGGGTTATCAAGTGCCCATTTTTCAATAACTTTTTGTGATATACCTTTTCTTATTGCCCAAATCATTGGAACTTTTGTTTCCTTAACTAAAACATTAATATTTTCAGCCCATCCCTGATTTTCTATTTCCCAGGGACCAATCTCGTCAATAATAATTATATCAACATCCTTTAAATTGTCTGGTAATAAAGTTTCCTTACCAGTGGCGATAGCATCTTCATAAAAATAATAATGCCCTACAAAAGGCATATTTTTATCGCCTGAAATCCTTGATAAAAATTTTTTTGAATCTGTTTTAATATTTATTATGTCATATCCTGAGTGTATTCCGTTTTCATAAAAAGCAGGAGCTAAAATGCCGCCAGTAATTAAATCTTTATTTTTCAATATTTTGTTGATTTCTGTTAATAAGGTTGTTTTTCCTTCACCCTTACTGCCTTCAATCAATATTATATTTTTTCTTTTAACAATTTTAAGACTTATCTGTTCCAGCCAGAAGTCAGACTGGTTAACAAGTTCATATAAAACATCGACAGGATGTTTAAAAATATCGTTTAATTTTGGTGCATTTGCTATCATTTGCGGTAATGTATCAAAAGCGACTTCAAGAGCAGCGGGCAATTGTTTAAAAAATGACTTAATGAAATAATCCTGTATTTTTTTGTTTCCAAATTCTGTACTTAAAGCGGCAAAACCTGTTATCATAACAGCGGCTCTAAAATTCATTTGTAAACCATACAATAAGCCCATTTTTAAACTTTGTGGTTCTTTTTTTAATTCTACAAACAATATACTTGAAAGCATTGTAATTATTAGGAATGTTATCCAGAATCCCGGTTTTGCCAGTCGTCTTAACGAACCTTTATAACGTATTGACCAGACAACAATAACAATAATTGCTACAGCGAATCCGACTGCAAGTTTTGAAAAGTTAAAAACTGCCAATGTTCCTACCAGCAATAAAAAATCAATAACAAGCCATGTGATTGAATACGGGAATGTTTGTCTGGTTTCAGGAGTTTTAATTTTTTCTACTTTGCTGACACTGATGCTTTTCATTTTGGCTGGGACTTTACTAACTTTATTACCAATATAATATCCCAGAAGAGCGGCGGCAATACCGATTATAATATAAACTACAAACAGGGCAATCAGTGGGAGCCAGTAATTTTCTTCATTTATATTAAGATGTTTTTCGGATAAGCGAGTTAAATTAGCATAAATATCGATGAGACCTGTACCGTAAATAACAAGATATTTAACAATCATCTGAACAACATTCCACATCATTGCAAGTATCCCTCCCATCAGATAAGCAAATAAATTTTTTTTAAAAATTCTGACAGCAAACTCTATCAAAAATGCTTCACAAAGTATAGCTATCATAGGGCCCAATATTACTGCACTAGGCGAGATTGATTTCATAAAGGCACACACAAGCCCTGCACGCCATATTATTCCTTTTTCTTTCCAGAAACAGGAAACGGAAACCATAAGAGTTATACCAATGGCAGTAAGAACCAAGCCAGTAAAAGGTACTTTGATATTATGCAGAAAACTGCCAAGAACAATTTCAGAAGAAGCCCATAAACAGCCTAATACAGAAGCCTTTAGCCACACTTTGTCAAGTTCTGTTTTTGCCTGCATTATTTTTTAATTGTATTTACAGCTTTATTGATTCGTCTTATTGTTTCTTCTTTTCCCAGTAATGAAGATATTTGAAATAAAGATGGTCCTTTGTTTGAACCAACAAGACAAAGTCTAAATACAGGCAATACCTGCCCTAAACTCATACCTTTTTTAACAAGAAATTCTTTAACTTCAAATTCAATATTTTGTTCGTTAAAATCTGAAATTCCATTTAATAAATCCATCAGTTCTTGAAGTAAATCAGGAGAATTTTCTTTCCATTTTTCTTTGATTACTTTTGTATCATAAGTTTCGGGTGCTTTAAAAAAATAAATTGCTTCTGTAGCGAAATCGGTAAGTAAATTTATTCTTTCCCTTACGAGTGCAGTAACTTTTACAAGGTAATCTCTGTCGGTCTTAATATTTTCTTTTTTCAGTTCATTTTCAAATAAATCAGATAATTGTTCAACTTCGAGCATATTAATGTACTGATGATTAAACCATTTAGTTTTTTCGGGTGAGAATCTTGCTCCTGCCTTGTTAACTCTTTCGAGTGAAAAAGATTCAATAAGTTGTTGCATTGAAAAAATCTCCTGTTCTGTACCGGGGTTCCAGCCAAGTAAAGCAAGCATATTGACGAAAGCCTGTGGCAAATATCCGGATTCTCTGTAGCCTGCATATTTTTCACCACTTACTGGATCTGTCCATTCTAATGGGAAAACAGGGAATCCCAGCTTATCGCCATCTCTTTTACTTAATTTACCGTTACCTTCTGGTTTCAGGAGCAGTGGAAGATGAGCAAAGGCAGGCATTTCATTTTCCCAGCCGAGGTATTTATATAATAAAACATGCAGGGGAGCCGAGGGCAACCATTCTTCGCCTCTTATTACATGACTGATTTTCATAAGAAAATCATCAACAACATTAGCAAGATGATAGGTTGGCAATCCATCCGACTTAAATATCACCTTATCATCAAGAGTTGAAGAATTAACATCTACTTTGCCTCTTATAATATCATCAACAGTTATAATTATATTTTCAGGTACTTTAATGCGAATAACATAAGGAACTTGATTTTTTAAAAGTTTATTAACTTCATCACTATTCAATGACAGAGAATTTTTCATTTGCAAGCGTGTAACGGCATTATATTGTAAAGGTTGACCATCAGTTCCTTTTTTCTTTCTCATTTCATCAAGTTCTTCGGGAGTATCAAAAGCTAAATATGCATAAGCATTTTCAACAAGTTTATCAGTAAATTCTTTATATATAACTTTACGTTCAGATTGACGATAAGGGGCATAAGGACCGCCAATACCAACACCTTCATCGTATTTAATTCCGCACCATTGCAACGATTTTATTATATATTCTTCTGAACCGGGAACAAAACGAGTTTGATCAGTATCTTCTATTCTTAAAATAAAAGTTCCATTATTTTTTTTTGAAAACAAATAATTATACAAGGCAGTTCTAACACCTCCTATATGTAATGGGCCTGTAGGACTTGGTGCAAATCTAACTCTAACAGGTTTTGTCATAATACAACATAAATTAAAAGAATAGAGTTAA
>JAKIYJ010000065.1 GCA_022708585.1 Bacteroidota bacterium | reverse complement strand
TTACCACCTATATAAGGAGGAGCGGCAGCAACAGGGATTGCACATAAATAAGAAGACAAATATTGAGAATTAGCATATCCATCCTGATAACCACCCTTATATATATCTGAAGTTATATAAGGTCCGCAAGTGGTACCAATGTATGTAGCAGAAGCATATCCATCTTGAAAACCACCCATATAAGGAGGAGTTGCAGCAACAGGAACAGTACATTGATATGAACTGCTGTATTGAGCAACACTGGCACCATCCTCACTCCCACCCGAATATTGTGAAAAACTTTTAACAGGTAAAATTAAACATAGAATAATAGTAAGGAAAGTTAATAATATCCTTACATGCGGGTATATTTTCCCGATTTGATTATATTGCCTGTATACCTTATTTATATAGTACATATTTAGTTCATAGGTGATTATTTAAATAATATCGATAAAACCTTTCTAAAAACTATAAAGAATAAATTAAACTACAAATATAATTGTTTTTTAATTAAATTATGCAAAAAAGTAAAAATAAATTTTAAAAATTTTAATTTCTTTTTATAAACTACAAATATATATTATTTTTTAAAATACAAATAAAATAAAAAAATTTTTCTCAAAAAAATTATTAAATAAATGAAATATTCGTTACAAATATAATTGTTTTTTTATTATGCAAGAAAGAAAGTAAAAATAAATTTTAAAAATTTTAATTTCTTTTTGTAAACTACAAATATATATTATTTTTTAAAATACAAATAAAAAAATTTTTTCAAAAAATTATTAAATAAATGAAATATTCGTTACAAATATAATTGTTTTTTTATTATGCAAGAAAGAAAGTAAAAATAAATTTTAAAAATTTTAATTTCTTTTGTAAGCTACAAATATATATTATTTTTTGTTCTATTTTAAAATAATGTTGTTAAAAAAATTTGGCACCTTCTCGTACTCGTTTGTAACGAGGATGCATCTGCCAGGCAAAGAAAAGTGCGAAAAGAAAAATCACCGTTGTGAAATAATATTCTCAAACCTCTATATTTTCATAACACCAATATAACTTTATGAACTTTATAAACTTTATGAACTTTATAAACTTGAAAACTTTATGAACTTTACAAACTTGATAACTTTATTAACTTGATAACTTTATTAACTTAATGTATTATGTATAATTACAATAATTTTATAAAATAGAGGAAATAAATTTTAAAAATATTGTAATTTTATAAAGTTTTTTTAGCATAAATTTAAACGGGTTCTAGTTTGTGTTAAAAAAATATAAAAAATTAATTTTTAGAACCTGCCTAAATCCAATAAACTATGAAAAAGAAAAATGAATTAAAAATCGCCTTAACATTAATGTTGGGCTTAATGCTTGTAACAAGCAATGTAAAATCACAGAATTATCCATCAATAAAGATTGATGGGAATGAGGTATTAATATCTGATATTTCGAAGTTTCCCTATTGGTTAACTGCGGGGCAAACTTTGGATATTGGCAGTAATGTTTATGCAATTTCTGTATTGCAATATTATATTTCACCTGCTGCCGGTGGTGGAAATGATCTATTATTTGAAAGTGTGTTAAATATAACCTCTTTACAAACAGTACCAATTGGTAAAGCATGGAAAGTAGAATCCGTTGGGCTTGATATGAGTGCTGCTGTTGCTGGTGCAACAGGTGCAACAGGTGCAACAGGTCCACAGGGTCCTACTGGTAATGATGGTGCTACTGGTCCCACAGGTCCTACAGGTCCTACAGGTCCTGCTGGCAATGACGGTGCAACAGGCCCTACGGGTCCTGCTGGCAATGATGGTGCAACAGGAGCCACGGGTCCTACTGGAGCTACAGGACCAGGTGGTGGTAAATTTTCTTATATTTCACCAAGCCAGGGAAATAAAACATGGACTAATTGTTATACAGCATGTCTTAACCTGTCGTCTGCTCCTGCGTCCCCTGTATCTGCAACCATTTATACTGATTGGCGTATGCCTTCTTCTGCTGAAATTTATTATTATAGAAAAACTTTTACAGCACCAGCATCTGGTTGGGGAGGAAATACATGGTCAAATATTATGTCAAATGCAAATCCAGGATTTGAAATCGTTTTGGAATCGAGTTCTGCATGGACAACGTCAGATTTGAGCTGGGACAATGAGTACAATCTTCGTAATTGCAGATGTGTTAGATAGTTTTCATTAAATGGATAAAAGAAACTGGTGTAGAGTTTATATTCAAATAAAATTTATTTACCCGTAATATATTGTAATGTTTTATAAATAATCATATTGTGGTCGAAAGCAAGATCTTGAGGAATTTGATCAAGAAGAAACCAGGAAGCATCATCTGCATCGTCACTGGCAATAGTCCTGGTTGCTTTATCAACAAATGTAAAGTAAACAACTGTAATAGTTCGTCCACGTGGGTCACGATTGGGAGTACCAACGGTAAATAATTGTTTCATTTTATTTACTTTTATGCCTGTTTCCTCTTCAAGTTCTCTAATTGCTGCGTCTTCAAGGTCTTCATCAATATTGACAAAGCCACCGGGTAAAGCCCATTTGCCTTTGTAAGGATAATGTTTTCTTTTAATTAAAAGAATTGAATTGGCGTCTGTCTTTTCCTGTTTAATAACGACACAATCAACGGTTACCATCGGTCGGGGATACTCATAAGTATAAGGCATATTATTAGTTTATTTAGCATAAGCAATAGCTCTTGTTTCTCTGATAACAGTAACTTTAATTTGTCCTGGGTAGGTCATTTCACTTTGGATTTTTTTAGAAATATCAATAGATAATTGATTTGCTTCACTGTCTGAAATTTTATCAGCTCCAACAATAACTCTTAATTCTCTGCCTGCTTGTATTGCATAGGTTTTAACCACCCCAGGGTATGAGAGAGCGAGTTCTTCAAGATTTTTCAGTCTGTTGATATATGTTTCCACCACTTCACGTCTTGCACCAGGTCTGGCTCCTGATATAGAATCACAAATTTGAATGATTGGAGATATCAGTGTTTGCATTTCGATTTCATTATGGTGAGCGCCTATTGCATTACAAATTTCAGGAGTTTCCTTATATTTTTCAGCAAGTTTCATCCCTAACAAAGCGTGAGTTAGTTCAGGTTCATTATCCGGCACTTTACCTATGTCGTGCAATAATCCTGCTCGTTTAGCTGTTTTAGAATTTAGCCCAAGTTCCGATGCCATTATAGCAGCCAGATTAGCAACTTCTTTTGAGTGTTGTAACAGGTTTTGCCCATAAGAAGAACGGTATTTCATTCTCCCTATTAATCTAATAAGTTCGTGATGCAGTCCGTGTATTCCCAAATCAATAGTAGTTTTTTTGCCGATTTCAATCATTTCCTGGTCAAGTTGTTTCCGTACTTTAGCAACAACCTCTTCAATGCGAGCAGGATGAATTCGTCCGTCAGTAACCAGTTGATGCAACGATAACCTTGCTATTTCTCGTCTCAATGGGTCAAACCCAGATATTATAATTGCATCAGGAGTATCATCAATAATAATATCAACTCCTGTTGCAGCTTCAATAGCTCTTATATTGCGTCCTTCCCGTCCAATAATTCTTCCTTTTACTTCATCATTTTCAATATTAAATACAGATACAGTATTTTCGATAGATTGATCTGTAGCCATACGTTGAATGCTTTGTATAATAATTTTTTTAGATTCCAAATTTGCTGACATTTTGGCTTCTTCTATCGTGTCTCTGATAAAAGATAGTGCATCAGTTTTAACTTCATTTCGTAATGTTTCAGTAAGTTGTGCTTTTGCATCAGCAGCAGTAATACCTGCAATAGTTTCTAATTGTTCGATTTGTTGTTTATGAACTTTTTCTATTTCTGCTTTCTTTCGGTTAAGTATATCAAGTTGATTTGTAAGATTTTCACGAATAGTTTCGAGTTCTTTTTCTTTTTTCTTGATTTCTTCAAATTTTTGATTGTTCTGTATCTCTTTTTGTTTTATTGCATTTTCTCTTTTTTGAATTTGAGTATTTTTTTCATTAACAATTTTTTCGTGTTCGCTTTTAAGTTGTAAAAATTTTTCCTTAGCTTGCAATATTTTGTCTTTTTTAATCATTTCAGCTTCTGCCTCGGCATCTTTAAGTATCTGTTTACTTTTATTTGTAACTGCCTTTCTCAGAAAAATAGAGGTTATAAGACTTCCCACCAGCATCCCAGCTAATGCGATAATAATAAAATAAATTTCCGTAGTCATATCGTTATATATTTAAGTTAAAACATTCCGATTTTATAATAAAGTAAACAAAAAACCCGCACTTATATCAAATGTTTAGACTAAACCCCATTTCTGTATAAATAGGGCTGCCAAAATTCTTCGACGATCCGCCGATTATCTGTTCATAACAGACAATACCATAAGGTTGCGGCCTGCTCTAGGAATTTTGAGTCAAAACCCTAAAGGGATTAGTGTTGAGTTTATCAAACTAATTTTGATATAGTGCGGGTGTACTTTAAATGATAGTACTATGTCAAAGAACTAAATTATTGAATCTATTTGTTCATCTAAAACCGTGTTAATTTTTGTAAGTTTTTCTATAAGTTCAGTATTTGAAAAATTTATTTGTGTTTCCATAATTGTAGCATTAGTAGTATATTCAAGTGCTATTATTGTTAATAAATCTTGTAAATCCTTGTGCTCGTACTGCATAGCATAATCCTTGATCTTTTTATCAATAATAGCAGCCGCTTTCCTTACATACTCTTCTTCATTTTCATTAACTGTAATTTTATATTTTCTGTTCGCAATGTTAACTGTTATGGATAATTCCTTCATCGGTTTTATTTAAACTTAATCAATCATTCAATAATGAAATACATTTATCAATTCCCCGCACCAACTCATTAATTCTATTTTTTGCTTCTTTATTATCCTTTTCGGATTCAAAAGTGTTAAAAATTTTTAATTTATATATTTTCTCTTTTAATTCTATAATTTCACTTTCTTTATTTTTAATTTCTTGCAAAAGTTTTTCATTTTTTTCTCTTAACAATATATTTTCATCTTTTAAATTATTATTTATCTTGATGATTTTATTAAATTTTGATTCTATTTCTGCAAGTAATTTACTTAAATAATCCATTTTAATATTGCAAATTTAATAAAATTATATATATTGTTTCACATATTTTCAATATTATCTGGTTATCGAAAAATTAATCGGTAAGAACATCTGTACTTTGACATTTTTACCATTCTTTTTACCCGGTACCCATTTAGGCATAGAGCTTATAATTCTTACAACTTCCTCATCGCATCCATAGCCTATTTTTCTAATAATATTAACATTAGACACACTGCCATCAGGCTCAATTATAAATGAGCAATGCACGGTACCCTCCTTATTGTATTTTTTGGCTTCAGCAGGGTACTGTAAATTGGTACGTATATAATTGTCTAAGGCAGTTTGCCCACCAGGAAACAATGGCATTTCATCTACCACTGTATAAATTTCTGTTTTAGTTTCATTTTCCTGTGCTTTAGCATTTAAATTAATAGTTAGCATAAAAACTAATGAAACAGCCAATGAAACAAGAGATGTAATTTTTTTCATATTATTCATTTTTATTTTTAATGTCATTTATTTTAAACGTAATTAATCAATAAAAAGTATTAATTGATTAATAAGCCCACATATACACTAAATAATAATAGCAATTTTTTAAATCTTCTTATACCTTGCTTTTAATTTACAAATTTACAGTTTTTTTAATTATGAATGAAAAATTTTTAAAATATATCTGGAAATTTAAACTCTTAAAATTTCCTTTATTTTTAAAAAATGGTAAGCCTGTGGAAATAATAAATCCAGGAACAGAAAATCAAAATGCTGGACCTGATTTTATTAATGCTATTATTAAAATAGATGATACTGTGTGGGCTGGAAATGTTGAAATACATATTAAATCATCCGATTGGGATAAACATAGGCATAATTATGATCATGCTTATGATAATGTGATTTTACATATTGTATATCATGATGATAAGATAGTTTACAATGCTTCTGCTATAGAAATACAAAATTTTAACATTCTAAATTTTTTACCTGATAATGTTTATAATAATTATTTGAAATTTCGAAAATCTTCCACATGGATAGCTTGTGCGGAAAATTTACCTGATATTAATAATATCATAATTAAAAATTGCCTTGCAAGATTGGTTGTTGAAAGATATGAACGCAAGACATATCAGTTCTTTACTGAAACGGAAGGACTTAAAAATGATTGGGAAACAATATTTTACCGATTTCTTGCAAAATCGTTTGGTTTTGGTGTAAATTCAGATTCATTTTATCAACTTGCGTGTATAACTCCATTAAAAATTATAGCAAGAGAATGCTCTTCAACTGATAATATAGAAGCCTTGTTATTTGGCCAATCTGGTCTACTTCCACAAAATAATTTAGATGAATATACCGAAAAATTATATAAAGACTATAATAATCTCGCTTTAAAATATAATTTGAAACCAATGAATAAACACGAATGGAAATTGTTAAGAATTAGACCTTCAGGATTCCCAACAATAAGAATTTCACAACTTTCACAGCTTTTAACATCTTATTCTCCACTTTTCAGAGTCATTATAGATTCTTCTATCAATAATATTATATCTCTGTTTCAAGTTAATGCAACAAAATACTGGGACAATCATTTTATGTTTGGCAAGAAATCCAATCGCTGTTTTAATAAAAAATTAAGTATTGCTTCAGCATATTTAATTATCATTAATGCTGTTGTGCCTGTATTATTTATGTATGGGTGTTTTAAAAATGAAACTGCTGTTAAACAAAAGGCTCTCGATTTGCTTTATAACATACCAGCAGAAAATAATGAAATAATTCGCAAGTGGCTTCAATATGGCATCACAGCTTCATCATCTGCTGATTCTCAAGCTCTATTGGAACTAAAAACTATGTATTGTAATCATAAAAAATGTTTAGAATGCAGTTTGGGACATTATATGATTTCCTCGAATTAAAAATGCATTTATCTATAATTAACTGGTCTCTGTAATTATATCTGAATGGCTTGTGATATTTTATTGATAAAAAATAATTACTTCGCTGTTGCAAATAAATTAAACATTGAGTAAGTCTATTTCGAAAAAACATTTTTATCTTGAATTATTTTTTTTATCAAAATAAATTAATTAATAACATAGATAAATTAATATAATATATAGATAAATTTAATTATAATAAAATTTATACATTTTCTGAAATAAACTCAACATTTTTTATAAATTTACACCCTTTAATATTAAATTTTTCTTAAAACTATAATAATATGGAAAAAATCAAATTTGGTACTGATGGCTGGAGAGCTGTTATAGCAAAAGAATTTACAGTAGAAAATGTAGCCAGAATTGCTACTGCTACAGCAAAATGGCTTTTATTGCAAAAACAAAATCCTTCTGTTGTTATTGGTTATGATACGCGTTTTGCCGGCAAACTGTTTGCTGAAACTGCTGCCTGCGCTATGGCAACTAATAATGTGAAAGTTTATATACCTTCCGACTTTGTTACAACTCCTATGGTTTCTTATTCTGTTAAAAAACTTAATGCTGACGCAGGTGTTGTTAT
>JAKIYJ010000064.1 GCA_022708585.1 Bacteroidota bacterium | reverse complement strand
AAAAAAAGTGCAGAGGGTATATACTACAACGAAAAAAAAGACAGTATTTGGAATTATTATGACGAGGACGAACAGTTAATAGCCGTTGAAACTTATAAAAATGGTCTAAAAAATGGTATTTCAAAAATATTTTTTCCTGATGGTACTGTTTCAGAAGAAATAAATTGGAAAAATGGAGTAAAAGATGGGGCATGGAATCAGTATTATACTAATGGGAATATTAAATTAACTGCTACTTATAAGGATAACAAACTTAACGGCATGCTTAAACAATATTATTTTTCTGGAAAAATTAAGTACTATGGTGAATATGTCAATTCATACAAAAACGGAGTATGGGTATTTATGAACGAAGATGGCAAAATAGTTAAAAAAGACACATACAAAAATGGCATATTGCTTAAAACTGAATATTATGACAAATCTTTTGAAGAAAAAGAGAAAAAACTGGAAGAAGAAATAAACAAATGATTAAAGGTAATGGTAAAGTATTGGTTGCTATGAGTGGAGGTATTGACAGTTCCATTGCTGCCTTATTGCTTAAAGAAGAGGGCTGGAAGGTTTATGGCATAACACTTATAATGTGGAATTACCTTATACCTGATTGTAAATCAAGAAAAACTGTCTGTTGCAATATAGAATCTGTTCTTGATGCTAAAACCTTTTCAGAACAAAATGGAATTCAACATTATATCATTGATTGTCGTGAGAATTTTAAAAATGAAATAATAAATAATTTTCAATTGGAATACCTGAACGGTCGTACTCCTAATCCTTGTATTCGCTGCAACAAACTTATTAAATGGAATTTTATGCTGAAACTTGCAGATGAATTGGGATGCAGCCATGTTGCTACTGGACATTATGCCAACACTGGATTTCATAATGGAAGATATTATATTTCAAAAGGTATTGACAATTATAAAGATCAATCTTATTTTCTCTGCTCTCTCACTCAGAAAAGTATTGAACGTACTATATTTCCACTGGGTAATCTTAAAAAAGAAGATGTACGTGAATATGCAAAAAACAAAAATCTTAATAAATTAAGGGATAAAAGGGAAAGTATGGATGTTTGCTTTGTGCAGTCGAATAATTACAGAGATTTAATTAATCAAAACTTTGATAATAATAATAATAAGGTAATAATTACAGAAGGAAATTTTGTTGATAAATCGGGTAATATTTTGGGTAAACATAAAGGATTCCCTTATTATACCATAGGTCAAAGAAAAGGCCTTGGAATATCATCAACAAAACCATTATATGTTAGCAAAATTATGCCTGTAACTAATGAAGTTCAACTTGGATTTAGAGAAGAACTTGCAACAAATTTTCTCAAAACTAATGATATAAATCTGATGAAATATTCTTCATTAGAGAAAGCAGTAGAATTAACAGTAAAAATCAGATACCGCGATAAGGGAACCAGAGCAATTGTTAAACAAGTTAATGATACTTTATTTGTAGATTTTCTTGAAAATGTATATGCAATTACACCTGGACAATCAATGGTCGCTTATGAAAATAATGACATTGTCGCATCGGGTGTTATATGTTAAAATCGTAAATAACTAAATGAACAAATTCTCTTCATATTGAAGATTATTTATTAATTTTGTTTTGTGTCTGTTACATTTAAATAATGATACAAAAAGAAATTATATTATCGTTCATAACTTTAACTTTTATATTTTTTACTTCCTGTAAAAAAGAAGTTGTTCCTGAACATATTGATTTCGGATATACTTATTTCCCTGTAAATATCAGTCATTATATTATTTATGATGTTGATTCTATTGTTTACAATGATTTTACTGGTACTGTTGATACTTTTTCTTTCGAAGTAAAACATTACTTTGAATCTGAATTTATTGATAATAGCGGTAGAACCTGCCAAAGAATCGAAATTTACAAAAGAAATAATGACACACTTCCCTGGCAAATTAAACATGTCTGGCATTCGATACGGACCGAATATACGGCCGAAGTTGTTGAAGAAAATATTAGATATATAAAACTCTCCTTCCCCGTTAAAAAATTTAAAAAATGGAATGGCAATGCATATAATACAGAAGGAGAACAAATCTATAAATACATTTCGGTGGATGAACCTTATGCAAATAAATATTTATACTTTGATTCAACATTAACTGTGTTGCAAAAAGATGATTCTACATTGATAAATACCGATTATGCTGCCGAAATATATGCACGTAATATTGGACTTGTTTACAAAAAATATTTGCATCTCGAAAAGAAAATTACCGGTATAATAAAAAAAGGTTTAGACTATACCTTAACTGCTAAGGAAGTTTATTTTAATTATTAAATGAAAATGAAACTCGTAAAAATTTCACAAACTCTGTTTTTTGTCTTATGTTCCCTGTATTACACTTCTATTTATTCTCAGGTTGCACCTGAAAAATATTGGATAATGTTGACCGACAAAAATAATTCTCCATATTCTCTTTCAAATCCTTCTGCATTTCTTTCACAAAAATCTATTGACAGAAGAATAAAATATGGTATATCGTTTCAGCAAAACGATTTGCCTGTTAATCCTTTTTATATTGACAGTATCAGGAAAACAGGCGTTACAATAATTAACTGGTCTAAATGGTTTAATTTTGTTACTATAGAAACGAACGATAGTCTGGCTCTTAATAAAATTTATTCTCTTCCTTTTGTAAAAAATGTGAGAAAAGTTGCTTATGCTACCACAATTCATAAAAAGAAAAAAGAGAAAAATACCAATAGTGTTGATGTAATTTTTACAGATAATAATGATAAAATCTCAAAATTTAATATTCCTGTTTTGAAGAAAAAATCTGTTGGTAATTATAATTATGGATTTGCCGAAAATCAGGTTTGTATGATAGCCTGTGATTATCTGCATGATTTGGGGTTCAGAGGTGAAGGAATGACAATAGCAGTATTGGATGCAGGCTTCTGGAATGCTGATACAATGGCAGTATTTGACAGTTTGTGGTTAAATGGACAAATATTGGGTACACGCGATTTTGTTAAACCTGGAAATAATGTTTTTAATGAAAGTAGCCATGGTATGATGGTCCTCTCGATTATGGGTGGAAATATTCCAGGCAAACTTATAGGTACTGCTCCTAAGGCAAATTATTGGTTGCTCCGTTCAGAAGATGCAAATTCTGAATACTTGATTGAAGAAGGTAATTGGGCTGTTGCCGCTGAATTTGCCGATTCTGTTGGAGCTGATATTATTAACTCATCTCTTGGATATACAATCTTTGATGATTCCCTCCAAAATCATACTTATAATGACCTTGACGGTAATACAGCTTTAGTTAGCATAGCTGCTGACATTGCTGCAAGTAAAGGAATTCTGATTGTCAACAGTGCAGGAAATTCGGCAAATGAACCATGGCATTACATTGGAACTCCAGCTGATGCTGATAGCATACTGACTGTTGGAGCAGTAGATCCTTATGGAGATTACGCTTATTTCAGTTCGGTCGGTCCAACCAGTGACGGAAGAATAAAACCTGATGTGTGCGCACAGGGAGTTGGAACATGGGTGGCTTCTATGTCGGGTGGAAATAATGTTTCAGCAGGTAATGGCACTTCTTTTTCATCTCCTGTTATAGCAGGAGCTTCTGCTTGTTTATGGCAATCCAACCTTGCATCAAATAATATGGAAATTATACAGGCTATTAAACAAAGCTCTTCCCAATATAATAACCCTGATGCACTCCTTGGATATGGAATACCTAATTTTGCAGCAGCTTTTCTTATTTTATCAAATAAAAAAATTTACAATATTGACGAGGATGAAAATGTTAATATATTCCCCAACCCATTTATAGATAAATTATATATTGTATTCTCATCGGTCGATACACATGCAATTCAATTTAAAATATTTAATCTGGCAGGTAAATTAGTACATCAAACCGAATATTTTCAATTGGTATCAGGATTTAATTCTTTAAATATCAGTAACTTAAACAATCTCTCAAAAGGTATTTATATATTAAATATCATTTCAGAGAACAAGAATTTTTCTAAAAAAATAATTAAAATAAAATAGATTTTATTTTGTAGAATGAATCACTATATGAGGATAAGGTATTACAATGTCTTCTTTATCAAAAGCAATTTTTAATCTTTTGCGAAACTCCCCTCCTACTTCCCATTGTTTATGAGGAATTGTTTCACCCGAAATTCTAATAATGATAGATGAATCTGCAAATTCATTAACCCTTACAAATTGAAGTGGACTAATAATTTTATCTTTCCATTCAATATCATCTGAAAGTTGTTGACCTGTTTTATTAACTATTTCAATAACTTTATCAATATCAGAAGAATAATCAACCCCAACATTTAAAGTAACTCTTGCAAAACCTTTTGTAAGATTTGAAACAACTCTAATTTCGCCATGAGGAATATGGTGAACAATACCGTCTGCATCACGTAAAGTGGTCATTCTAATACTAATATCTTCAACTGTTCCATCTATATCGCCAAATTTTACGACATCGCCTATTCTGTATTGATTTTCTAAAATGATAAAAAAACCCGTAATAACATCCTTTATAATATATTGAGCCCCAAAGCCAATTGCAATACCGGCTATACCAGCACCAGCAAGTATAGGTGCTATTTCTATATTGAGTTCACGCAATATCATCATAAAAGCTATAAGCCAAATAATTGTATTAATTATACCCACAAAGATTCGTGTTAATGTCTCCTCTCTTTTTAATTCATCTTCAACAGATGAATATTTATCTCTTTTTACTGCAATTCTAACGGTTTTTATAATTATTTTTTTTAAAATTATACATACTATGTAAGCAAGTATAATAATGATAAATATTTTTATACCGTGACTTAACACCCATGGTAAAAGTTTCTCATCGAAGAATGATAATAATTTGATTAATTGCATAAATAATAAGAATTTAAAATTTAGCTGTAAATTAACAAAATATTTTTAAATAAATAAAGTTTTAAAATATACTTTTGCACAAAAGTACATAAAAAAGTACATAAAAGATAAACAAGTTAGATTAGAATTGAAAAGTACCACAGGAGAGTTAGGTGTTGAGAAACCAGGCAAACTACTATTACAATATTCTATACCTGCAATAATAGCAACCGTTGCTACTTCGCTCTATAATATTATAGGGCGAATTTTTATAGGTCATGGCGTTGGAGCTTTAGCAATTTCAGGGCTTGCATTAACCTTTCCTCTTATGAATATTACGGCTGCCTTTGGATCAATGGTGGGAATTGGTGCCAGTGCAATGGTTTCAATAAGATTGGGGCAGCATAATAGACAAGAGGCAACAAAAGTTCTGGGCAATGCCTTTATGCTAAATATTATTCTGGCTATTATCGTCAGTTCGCTTACTTTTATTTTTCTTGAACCAATTTTATATTCTCTTGGAGCAAGTAAAGATACTTTGCCTTTTGCGAAAAAATATATGCAGGTTATCTTGATTGGTAATGTGTTTGGACATCTTTATCTGGGTCTTAACAATATTATACGTGCATCAGGTTACCCCCAAAAAGCAATGATAATAACTCTTTATACAGTAGGAGTTAATCTTTTGCTCGCTCCTCTTTTTATTTTTGTTTTTCATTGGGGCATAAGAGGAGCTGCATTAGCAACAGTTTGTGCCCAAATAACAGGCACAGTTTTAACTATAATACATTTTTCAAAAAGTGAAAGTTTTGTCCATTTTTTACCAGGGTATTTCAAGTTAAAAATATCTATAATAAAAGATATAGTATCAATAGGAATGTCTAATTTTCTGGTGCTAATATGTAGCAGTGTCGTAGTTTCAATAGTTAATATAAGTTTAAAAAAATATGGAGGCGATTATGCAATAGGAGCTTTTGGAATTATTAACAGTATTGCCAATCTCGTTGTAATGATAGTTGTAGGATTAAATCAGGGAATGCAACCTATTGTCGGTTATAATTATGGGGCTCATCACATACAAAGAGTTTTGAAAACTTTTAAATTAACTGTAAAAACAGCAACTTATGTGACTTGCATAGGATTTTTGCTCATACATCTATTCCCCAGAATAATTGTTTCAGCATTTACTACCAACAAAGAATTAATTGCTCTCTCCATAACTGGTATTAAATTAAATCTTGCAGCACTACCTATCGTTGGCTTCCAGATAGTTACTTCCAGTTTTTTCCAATCTATCGGAAAAGCTAAAATTTCAATATTCCTTTCACTCTCACGTCAAATTTTATTTCTTATCCCCGCTCTTTTGATATTACCAAATTTTTGGGGATTAAAAGGTGTTTGGCTGGGAGCTCCCACAGCCGATATAAGTTCTACAATATTAACTTCATTAGTCCTAATCTTTCAGTTGAAGTATTTAAAAAATGAATCTGTAATTTCAGAAAATTCATAATTGTTGACTGTTTTTATTATCCTGTTATTAATATTAACAATAATATGATATCTCTTCCTAAAACAGGTTTGCACACAAAAATGTATAAAAAAAGTAAACTTATTTCAGGATTAAAAATTAACAGTAAATTTATACCAGGATTTAGTTATTAAACTGTAAACTTTTTTAGGACGATACAATATATTTTTTTATTTATTAGCATTTTTTTTAACTTTATCTGGAACATTAGTTTTTTTATCTTTATAAATTTTTATTTCTTGTATATCGTTATCAAAATCTATTTTAATGATATCGTTTTTATTGAAGGTATTTTTTATTAATTCTTCTGCCAATGGGTCTTCTATATATTTTTGAATGGCTCTTTTAAGTGGTCGAGCGCCAAAATCAGCATCCCAGCCTTTTTCCATAATAAAATCCTTAACTTTTACCGAAACTTCAAGTTTATATCCCATATTTTCAATACGGTTGAACAATATTTTTAGTTCAAGATCAATAATTTTATGTATATCAGTTCTTTCAAGAGATTCAAAAATGACAACATCATCAATACGGTTAAGAAACTCGGGAGCAAAAGTTTTATGTAAAGCATTTTCAATAACACTGCGTGCATATCCGGCTTTATTAGATGATTTGGCAGTAGTATTAAAACCGACACCGAGTCCAAAGTCCTTTAATTGCCTTGAACCTATATTTGATGTCATGATAACAATAGTATTTTTAAAATCAATTTTTCGTCCTAAACTGTCAGTTAATTGGCCATCATCGAGTAGTTGAAGAAGTAGATGAAAAACATCAGGGTGAGCCTTTTCAATTTCATCTAATAAAACAACGGAATAAGGTTTACGACGTACTTTTTCGGTTAGTTGTCCACCTTCTTCGTAACCAACATAGCCCGGAGGAGCTCCTACCAGTCTTGATACAGCAAATTTTTCCATGTATTCACTCATATCTATCCTTATCAAAGCATCATCTGAATCAAAAAGATATTTTGAAAGCACTTTGGCTAAATATGTTTTACCTACACCTGTAGGACCAAGGAAAATAAAACTTCCTATTGGTTTATTAGGATCTTTTAAGCCAGCACGATTACGACGTATTGCCTTTACAACTTTTTTAATAGCATCGTCCTGTCCTATAATAACATTTTCAAGTTCCTTTTCCATATTAAGAAGTCTGTTACTTTCATTTTGTGCAATTCTTTGCACAG
>JAKIYJ010000063.1 GCA_022708585.1 Bacteroidota bacterium | reverse complement strand
TTCTTTTCGCACTTTTCTTTGTATGGTAGACAAAGAAAAGTGCATATATTTTTTGATAAAATAATAAATTTAATAGATAAATTAATTAAAAATATAGATAAATTTAATTAGAATAAAATTAACTATTTACAATAATAAAATTTATACAAACCTTTAAAACACTTTGCAATCTCTCGTCCTCGTTACAAACGAGGACGAGAAAGTTTTTTAACAACATTATTTTAAAATAGAGCCATTTTTTTTATCAAAAAATAATTCAAGATAAAAATGAGTTTTGGGAGCAGACTCATTATTTTTTATCAAAATATTAAGTAATATTGCAATATAATTAAATACAAAATGTCCAAATATAATCTTAAAGATAAAGTTGTAGTTGTAACAGGAGCTTCTTCTGGTATTGGAGAAGCTATTGCTCTTGAGCTTGCTCGTAAAGGTGCTAAACTGGTTATTGCAGCAAGAAATATTGAAAAATTAGAATGCCTTGCATCAAAAATATCTTCTGATGGAAAAGAGGTTTTAGTTGTTCCAACAGATGTAAGTAAGGAGGAAGATTGCAGAACATTAATACAGAATGCAGTTGAAAAATTTGGAACTGTCCATGCCCTTATAAATAACGCAGGTATTTCAATGAGAGCTCTTTTTAAAGATTTACAACTTGATGTTATTAGAAAAGTTATGAATGTTAATTTTTGGGGAGCTGTATATTGTACCAAATATGCTCTTCCTTATCTTCTTGAAAATAAAGGCAGTGTTACAGGAATTTCTTCCATTGCCGGTTTTAAAGGATTGCCTGCACGTACCGGTTACTCTGCTTCTAAATTTGCACTTCAAGGTTTTTTAGAGGTACTTAGAATTGAAAACCTTAAAACAGGCTTGCATGTAATGACTGCCTGCCCCGGTTTTACTGCTTCTAATATTCGTAATGTTGCTCTGGTTGCTGACGGATCTGTACAGGGCGAATCTCCACGCAATGAAAATAAAATGATGAAACCCGATAAAGTGGCTAAAAGAATTATCAATGGCATTGAAAAAAGAAAAACAACAATTATTATGGGTTCCCAAGGAAAAATGCTAAACATTCTTAACAAGTTCTTCCCACAAATAGCCGATAAAGCTGTATATATTAACCTCGCAAAAGAAATTGATTCCCCCTTTAAATAATAACAATATTTATTAATCTTAAATAAAATTTATATGAAACTTAAAAATTTTGAAATATTACCTTTAATAGGTTTAGAAAATCTTAAATTTGGCATTACTACTGATGAAGTTAATAAAATCATAGGATCACCCGATGATATTTCCCAATCTGATGGGGAAACATTAGAAGATTTTGATTATCTGTCGTGGTACTATGCTGATGAGGATGTACTCCTTTTATTTGAAGGAGATAATGAAAAAAAATTAGCAGGCATCAAAACATCTAATCCTAATTTTACTTTATTTGGTCATAAATTATTTGACCTTGATGAGAAAAAAATTATTAGTCTTATGAATGAACATAATATTACTGATATTGATGTTGATGAATATGAATATGAAGATGAAGATGAAGATGAAAAATGTCTTTCGTTCCCAGAAATCTATATGTGTTGTTGCTTTCAAAATGATACATTAACTGATGTAAGCTGGTATTCTTTTGATGACTATGATGACGACGACGATATTGATGATGATTTAGATGATTTAGATGATTTAGATGATTTATTTGAAGATGAAGAAATTTTTAATGATGATGTCCTTGATAAATTTATTGAAATAGAAGATTTGAATGAAGAAGATGATGACGAAAAAAAATGAGCATGAAAAGCGCGATATAGGGGGCAATGAAGGTGGTTATGATGATATTGAATTTGATGAAGTAGATGCTATACACAGTATATATTTGGGTCATTATAAATTTTCTAAAGAAAAAGCTATTAAAGAATGTATGCGCGTTTTTAATAAAACTGAAAAAGAAATAAAACAAATAATTGCAGAAGATGATGAATTGCTGCGACTTTAAATTTTTTGGCTCTATTTTAAAATAATGCTGTTAAAAAAAATTTGGCACCTTCTCGTCCTCGTTTGTAACGAGGATGAGAGATTGCAAAGTGTTTTAAAGGTTTGTATAAATTTCATTATTGTAAATAGTCAACTTTATTTTAATTAAATTTATCTATATTTTTAATTGATTTATCTATAAAATTAGTTAAATTATTTATAAAAAATAATTTAAAATAAAGAATGATTTTTCAGAGTAGATTCTATTTTTATTTTATGTTTATAAAATTTTTTTATGTATCTTTATAATCTTAATATATTCTTATATTAGAAAATTCACCTTAGTTAAATCTTCTAATATACAAAAATTTAAACATCTTTTCTATCCAACCACTATGTTAGAGTATATCGAAAATGAACGTTTAAAAATTGCTTTTGATTTTGTTGAAAAAACAAATAAAAATATTTTTTTAACTGGTAAAGCTGGCACTGGCAAAACAACATTTTTGCAAAGGGTAAAAAATACTGTAAATAAAAAAATGATTGTTGTTGCTCCAACCGGAGTAGCAGCAATCAATGCTGGTGGTGTTACTATACATTCATTTTTTCAATTGCCTTTTGGACCTATTATCCCAAATAATATCGACCTGGAAGGAAACCTTGTATTATCTCCCAACCAGCCAGGCAATATTTCTACGCAAAGATTTAGCAGACAAAAAATTGATATTATCAAAAATCTTAATCTTCTTATTATTGACGAAATAAGCATGGTAAGAGCCGATATTTTAGATGGTATTGATACAATACTTAAAAGAGTAAGAAAAAATATAGAACCTTTTGGAGGAGTACAACTCCTTATGATAGGCGATATGCAACAACTGGCTCCTGTGGTTACAGATGAACTATGGAGCATTCTATCACAATATTATGAAAATTGCTTCTTTTTCAATAGTAGAACTTTACAGTCTACTAATTTCGTATGTATAGAACTTACTGAAGTCTTTCGACAAACTGATACTCATTATATACATATTTTAAATAAAATAAGAGATAATAAACTTTCACCTGATGATTTTGATGAACTAAATACAAAATACATTTCAAATATTGATAGTATTGATACAAATGGGTATATTACTCTTACTACTCATAACTATCAATCGCAAAAGATAAATGATAGTAAACTTGCCAGAATTAATGAAGAGCCACATTTTTTTAATGCTGTTATAAAAGGAGAATTTCCAGAATATTTATTTCCTACTTTAAAAAAATTGGAACTCAAAAAAGGCTCACAGGTTATGTTTGTCAAAAATGACAGTTCGCCCGAAAAACTTTATTTTAATGGTAAAATTGGCATAATCGTTAATATTATTAAAGATAAAATTATTGTGAAATGTAAGGACGATAAGAACGCTATTACAGTAACTACTGAAAAATGGGAAAATATTAAATATGAAATTGATGAAAATACCAAACAAATAAAAGAAAAAGTTATTGGAACCTTTACTCAATATCCTTTAAAACTGGCATGGGCAATTACAATACATAAAAGTCAGGGACTTACTTTCGATAAAATTATTGTTGATGCTCATTCAGCTTTTGCCTTTGGACAGGTTTATGTCGCTCTCAGTCGGTGCAGAACTATGGATGGATTGATTCTCACTTCAACATTAAACGATAATTGTATTATAACCAACTCAACTCTTATTGAATTTAACAATATAATTAAAGATAAACAGCCTGATAAACAGTTTTTCGAAAATGCAATTTATGAATATAAATTGTCTCTTCTCCTTGAATTGTTTGATTTCCAATATATTAAAAAATTAATAGGTCAAATTAAATTTTTATTGCTTAACAAGAAAAAAAATTCTGCTTTATATAATAACATATTGATGTTTATTAACAATTTTGAAAACACATGCGTAAACAACGTTTATCCTGTTGCTTCTGATTTTGCTGATAAAATTGACAAAAGTATTTCCGATAATTTGTATTTTTATATATCCGACAGTGAAATTCAAGAGGTATGTTCTTATGTTTATGAAAAACTTGAACCCCTGTTTTCTAATTACTTTAAAAATATTAAAATACCTTTTGCTGGAAAAGAAACGGATGAATTAATATACGAGTATCTAGATGATTTTAATCGTGAATTATCCGTTAAAATAAATTGTCTCAATATTTGTAAATCGGGTTTTGATATTTCAAAATTTCTCAATTCTAAAAATAAACCCAGAATAATATCAGACAAAAACATAATGTTAACAAGTAAAAAAACAGTTAAAAGTTGATTTTGGGTTTATTATAAAAAATTTATATTTATTCATCAATAAAACATCTGAATGTTCCATCCTCATCTGTCTGTGTAAGTAACACCTTTTGAACTGTATTTATTTTGGTCTCATCATAATCACATTTTACTTTTAAATAATTTTCAGTGTATCCACTCATAAATCCTTTATATTGTTTTGCTTCCCATAACACCTTATGAAAAGAGTTCAAACTTGATATATAAAAATTTTTCTTCTTTTGTTTACTTATTTCAAGCAGTTCAGCTGTTCTTTCTTGTCTTATACCATTCTGTACATAACCAGGCATATTAGCTGCTTTGGTACCAGGACGCTCAGAATATGTAAAGACATGTAACTCTGATACAGGTAAATTCTGAATATATTTTTTTGTAATATTAAATTCTTTATCTGTCTCGCCAGGAAAACCTGTAATTACATCAATAGCAATAAAAGCATCTGGCATATTTTCTTTTATCATATTAATCTTTTCACTGAAAAAGGCAGTATCGTATTTTCTATTCATAAGTCGCAGTATATTGTCTGAACCCGATTGCATTGAAATATGAAAATGAGGTGCAATAATATCAGAATTTGAAATAATATTTATAAGTTCCTTGCTCAACAGGTCTGGTTCAATTGATGAAATTCTTAACCTTTCAAGTTTAGTAATTTCTTCAATTTGTATTAATAATCTGGCAAGGCTTTCTCCATTTTTCTTTCCAAAATCCCCAACATTTACGCCTGTAAGTACTATTTCCTTAATACCATTATCAACTGCGAGATTTATCATATTTAATATTTCCTGTATAGATGCACTTCTGGACATTCCTCTTGCAAAAGGAACTGTGCAATATGTGCAATAATAATCGCAGCCATCCTGAATTTTTAAAAAAGAACGCGTCCTTTCATCATAACTTATAGCAGGGCAAAATTTTTCGAAATTTGCCACTCTGTCAATTTCATCATTATTAGCAGTACTTTCAATATAATCAAGTAAATCATATTTGTTGCTGTTGCCAAGAATAATATCAACTAATTTTAAATTTTCAATTTCATCATATCTTAATTCGGAATAACATCCTATAACAGCAATAATAGCATCTGGATTTCGCTTGCGAGCTTGTCTTATAGCCTGCCTGCATTTTTTTTCTGCCGAAGATGTTACCGAACAAGTATTAATTACATAAATATCTGCTTTTGAACCGAAGTTCGATATAATATATCCCTTATTTTTAAATTTTCTGGCTATTGCAGAAGATTCTGCAAAATTGAGTTTGCAACCAATAGTATGAAATGCAACAGTTTTCATTCGACAAAAATAATTGAAAAAATATGAAGATGTAATATCAATTATGCCTGTATTAATTGATATTAATTTAATATCAGTATTGAAGGACTGTAATTAATCCATGCTTCATTTAACCGTTTTGCTTTATTCCAATATTCAATAGTTGTAATAATTAAATCATAATTCGATAAAAAATTATTATTTATCGTTATAATACTATCTTTTGATAATATATTTATATTTGATTTATTTTGAAATTCTGTTAATTTGCTATTTTCAATTAAGTTATTTATATCAATAATTGTTATTTTGATATTATAATTATTAATTAGACCTGAATTTTTTAAAATAACAAGTGGAGTATTAGATTCATCAATTATTACCATTATATTTTCAATAAATTTAAAACCTCTGTCAATAAGGATACCAGTAGTAGTTTTAACATTATTAAATATATCACGTACTTTCCCGCCGGTAGGATTAGAAGAAAATAAAGGTCTTGAAGAACCTGCAAGTATCAAATCAAAATGGTGTGTATTGGCATATTGAGTTATTTCTTTGCTAATATCATTAGTTGTTTTATAATATGTATTAATATTAATATTATAGTTTTTAGCTATTTTCAGCATTTTTTTAAATGCCTCTTTTTCGAATGTATCGGCATCTTGTATGGTAATATCGGTACTTGGAGTAAAATGCATAGCGGTAAACTGTACTTCTTTTGAAGTATTATTACCAAACAATTGATATCCTAACTTTAGCAGTCTGTTTCCAGAGGCAGGATCTCCAAAAGATATAAGAATGTTGAAGGTTGATTCATTTATTTTATCCAGTGTTTTTTGTTTTTTTCTGTTAAAGATAAAATCTATTAAATCCAGACCAGGACCTGTCATAAATGTTGTTGTAATTGCTACCAATACCAATACAGAAAAAATTGTAGTAGATAAAATTCCGAGGTCATAACCAATATTAAGAACTATAAGTTCCATCAGTCCTCTTGTGTTCATCAAAGTTCCTAATGTAAGGCTATCTTTCCAATTTATTCCTACCCATCTGGCACTAAGAGAAGCACCAAGAAATTTTCCCATAACAGCAGCGGCCAGTATTATTCCGAATATTCCCCATAAATGAGGCTGATTAAACACACTGATTTCCGTTCGCAAACCTGTGATTACAAAAAATATAGGCAATAATAAAACAAGACTTATATCTTCTATTTTTTGTGATAATAAATACCTGAAACGAGATGATGCTGGAACTGAGACCCCTGCTATAAATGCTCCAAAAAGTGCATGTATTCCTATAACTTCTGATGCCCACGCTGAAAAAATTAATATTGCAAAAATGAGAGCTGTTACTGCTTTGCTTATCATTTCTCGCGAAAAATAATATTTTGAAAGAATATTCAGAAACTTCCTTACTACAAATAACATAAAAAAGACAAAAACAATTGTTAACAATATTGTATGAAAAGCTAATGTTATATTGCCTGCTTTTACTATTGCTATTACAAATGCCATAAGAAACCATGCTGTAACATCATTAGCTGCCGCTATTGCCAGTGCCATAGAACCAATAGGTTTTTTAGAAAGATTACGTTCCATTACAATTCTTGCTAAAATAGGGAAAGCTGTTATACTCATAGCAATACCTAAAAATAATGCAAATGATGAAAATGATGAACCATTGTTATAATCGATATATATATAATAGGCAATGATAATCCCCATTAAAAATGGTAAAATAATACTTGAATTACTTACAATAAAGGCATTTTTTAACTGTTTTTTAACACTTTTAAAATCCAATTCCATTCCTACTATAAACATAAAAAGTATAAGTCCCAACTGACTTAGATAATTAAGTCCGTTAAGAGATTCTTCAGGAAAAAGAAATGCTGAAAATTCAGGTGCAACTTTACCCAGCAGAGAAGGACCTAATATTATCCCTGCAATAATTTCGCCTATTACAGTAGGTTGACCTATTTTAGTCATCAACCATCCCAATATTCTTGCGATAACTAAAATTAAAAGAATTTGTAAAAGTAATAATGCCAGAGAACCTGAAAAATTAAGATTTAGCAAAATATTATGAAATGATAAATCTGAAAATATTTTGC
>JAKIYJ010000062.1 GCA_022708585.1 Bacteroidota bacterium | reverse complement strand
ATAATATTAGTATTGATACTAAGATATGAACCTTTTTCAAGAAGGTATAGTGTTTCAACATTTTTGGAAACAAAATTTTTAACTACAACACTTCCTTCACCATATTCAGGTTTTTTTTGATAAACTGCAAAAGCAAGTTTTACATCAGTGACAGTAAGATTATTAATATTAAGTTTAGCCTTGTCTTTTGCAGCAATAGCTATTTCTCCACCAATAATTTTAATATCTTTTGCATCAGCTTCTGAAACTTCGCCAAGACTGATCCCTTTATCGCCAGGTTTTTCTACTGTTACATTTCTGATAAGCAAAGAACTGCCTGAAAAATCCAATCCATCATTACCAGGTCGTATAAAGTAACAATTGGTAATTATACCTTTTACAAAGTCTCCATCCAGGGCATCTGCACAGGCATTTGTAAATACACAATTGTCAACCCAGAAGTTACAGCGTACAAAGTTGACCGCATCATCGCCTGCTCTATTATTTGAAAAATAACAATACTTCATAGTTGCATCTGCTTCATAAAATGTAACACTGCCCGTAAGTATCCATGAACCTTGATTGTGATTGGATAGATTGTCGAAATAAACATATTCAAAATGACTTTTAGCATGAGTGGTAAGAACAGCAATGCCCTGTCCTGTGGAATCTGATGAAATAACATATATAGGTTTGTCTATACTTCCAATAAATTTTACTGGAGAAAAGGAAATAACGTTTGACTTGTTTTGAATATCAATGGTAGTACCTTCATTTACAAAAAATGTATATCCCTGAGGTATAACAAGGTTTTGTCTTAATATATGTTTACCCTGTTTTACAGTAATGCTTTTATCTTTTTCATTTACAATCAAAAAATCAAAATTTGAAAGATCAGACGGTGCCAACTCATATTGAGGATTTTGTCCCTGCCAATCGTAATAGTCCCAGGGGATTACAGGAGAAGAGAATTCTTTTTTCAATGGATTTGACATACATTTTACAGTAAGATTTCCAATATTAGAAAGATTTAAATTAAGTCCTGACGGTATATTAAAAGTTACGTCTACATATTGCATAAGTTGATGAGTTTTTTTGGAAGGTATGACTACATTTTCAGCAGGATTAAATTTAAGACTGTCTTTATACCACAGTTCTGTAATTTTAAGTGGCATCCACTGGCGATTTCCAATTTTTAATACAAGTTTATTTTCATCTATTTTATAAAAATGAGCGTTCAGAACCGAAGGATAGTTTAGAACAGTTTTAATATATTTTTGATTTTCATATAAAATTTCTTTACCATAAAATCTGTATTTGGGAGAGTCCATATATAGAATTGCCAGTTTATCTTTCATTTCTGAAGAAATTGTCTTAAAAAATTTATCAAGATAACTTTTATCTGAAATTTTATTCAGAGCAATAATGTATTGGTTCATGAATTCAGGGTCTTTGAAAAAGAGGTCAATCCATTCATAATTTTCGGGGTTTTCGACTTGTAATCCATTTTGGGATGTGTACCATATATAACCATTATCATATCCAATTGGTTCAATTTTTTCAGTAAATGGATTAAAATAAAATCTAAGATTGCGGTATTCAATTGAATGATGCCCGCCAAAGCCCCATTCACCAAACAAGTCATTAACAGCAAAGAATAAAGCTAATTGTGATATATCAAATACGTCACTTGTTTTAAGTTTACCCATTCTAAATGCTTCAAGCAAATTCTTGGCAGTCGTAAATCTTTGATAATAAGCAGAATCGTTTAATATTTTATTAGTTTGGAATGCATCAATTTGTGCAACAGTAAATCCTTCTTTATAAAATGACGGGATGTCGGCTATATTGGTAGGTTTAATCAGAAGCAAAGGCATATATAAAGATTCATCGAACCTTAAAATTGGACCTTCTCTTCGTGAATTATTTTCAATAAGTCGTTTTTCAAAAAATTCTTCAAGAGCATAAACACCTAAATCTTTTCCGTTTAATTTAACAGTAACAAAATCATATCTTAAAGCTATAAGTTCATTATAACGAAGAAATTTATGATAAAGCCATTCGTTAAGTGAACCGCGTGTTTCGGGAGACTGTATTGAGAAATTTTGCATTCCCATAATAGCTTTATCACCATTTACAGTTATTCTGAAAGACCATTTATCAGGGTCAGCCCAATGGTCAGGCATATCTCCTTTAAGTCTCATTTTAACCTTGTATTTTTCCCCTCTCCATGTAATAACAGCGGGGACATCATCACGGCAATCAGGCAAAAGCAGGCCTCTTTCAAGGGCAATACTTCTGTTATAGGCAAGTTTATCATAATTTTTTTGCTTAATATCTATTAACAGTACTTCAGGTTTTGCTTGTCTGGCTTGAAAATAATTTTTAATATCAGTCATCATTTCACCACCAAAAAAATATAGTAAATCCTCCTTAACAGTAGACAAACTTTTAATAATTCTGTTTTGATTAAGTAAAACTCCAATTGCAATTCCAACTATAAAGATAAAAATTACTAATAAAGTTTTCCAGAATACATTAAGTCTTTTTTTACCCGTGTTAGCAGTTTTTATAATTTTATTATTATTTTTAATAATCATAAAATTTGGTATTAATCTAATGCTTTATTATCAAGAAAAGAAATTTTGGCAGATGAATCAAGTTTAACAAGATCGGCTCGTGCATCATTAAGTTTTTCAAAATTTGCAAATTCAACCAGGAAAGCCAGTTCAAGTTGTTCGTTGTTTTCATCCAGTCTTTTCATCTTTACCATAGTACAATGACGTGAAAGAATTTCAATAACCAGTTCAGGGTTAGGTATAGCATTTTTAAGACTGCTGATAGTTATATATAGATTCTGGTTTTTACTCGGTAAACGTCTCCACCCACGTATAATCAATATAGCCGCAATAATGAGAAATGCTATTATTGTAATTTTCCTTTGATCAGCACCAAGCCCAAGTCCAATAGCAATATTCAGGAATAAAAATGAAAGTTCCTCAGGTTCTTTAATAGCAGCTCTAAATCTAACAATCGATAATGCCCCAACAAGTCCTAATGATAAAGCAAGTGAGGATTTTACAATTGAAATTATCAACATAGTTGTTGTTGCAATTACAACAAAGTTGGAAGCAAACATTTTTCTGTTGGACAAAGAAAAAGCAAATCGTCTATAAATTAATGATAGTAAATAAGCGAGTAAGGCAGTTATAAGTAGGTTAAAAATAAAATTGCCAACAGGCATTTGATGTGTTTGTGTAGTTAAAAATTCTTCAAAAGTTTTATACTGATTCATATTTAAATTGTTTTAAATGTTAAAATAACCTTATTTTAAGTTATAAAATTGCAAATTTAAAAAAATACTAATTGTAAACATTGTAAATCATTTTTAATCAGAAAATATAATTTTCATAACTTTGCTAAATATAATGGTACAAAGTAAAGCAATATTTCAGGTAATTATACAGTAATAATCTCTACATTTTAATGTACTAATATGGCATTTGATATTACTTATATATGAAAAGTTAAAAAATACGATGAAGTTAAAATAATATAAGACCAGTTGATAATTATTTTTGATAATTACAAATTATGGGTAAAAAAAAGAATCAACAAAAAAAAACTTTTGAACATAAACAAAAAGTCTATGTTCAAAATACAATTAATACAACTGTTAATAAAAGAACTTTTTTTGATTCTGGCAGTCGAACCTTTCAAAAGGCAATATT
Source organism: Bacteroidota bacterium (assembly GCA_022708585.1). Classification (GTDB taxonomy): domain Bacteria; phylum Bacteroidota; class Bacteroidia; order Bacteroidales; family JAKIYJ01; genus JAKIYJ01. Next base: position 4,181 of record JAKIYJ010000062.1, on the reverse strand, counting down.
ATTTCTTATTTCAGTATTAATTTATTCTGCAACAGTAAATTTTGACTATACTCTTGATGATACCCTGATGATTACTGAAAATAATTTTACAAAACAGGGTTTTAGTGGTATTAAAAATATAATGACCAATGATGCTCTTGCAGGATTTTTGGGAAAAGGGAAAAATCTTTTACCCGGTGGGCGTTACAGACCCCTTTCTCATGTTTTATTTGCTATGGAATATGAAATTTTTGGCTTAAAAAAACTTGATACTATAAAAAATCCTGATCCGCAGCAACAAGCATTAAGATTGCAAAGAGAGAAACTTATGAAAATAACAGGTCATAGTATAAATGTTATTTTATATGCCTTACTTGTTGTATTGATTTATACTGTACTGCTTCGACTTTTCAAAAACAGGGAAAAACCTCAATGGTACACTTCTATCAGTTTTATTGCTTCTCTTTTATTTGCTGTACATCCCTTACATACTGAAATAACTTGCAATATCAAAAATGTAGATGAAATTATGAGTATGATGGGTTCTATGGCTGTTCTTTATTTTCTTTTGAAATATTATGACACCAGAAAAATATGGCTGCTATTCCTTACAACTTTGATTTTCCTTTTAGCAATATTGTCAAAAGAGGATTCTTTGACTTTTTTAGCTGTTGTTCCTCTTACATTTTTTGTTTTCACAAATGCTAATATTAAAGAACATTTTGTCTTATTTTCTCCACTATTGCTTGGATTAATACTTTATTTTTTTATTCGCTATCAGGCGCTGGGGTTTATTATTAACAATGAAGTAATAAATGATGAATTGCTTAATAACCCTTTTGTTAATACAACTTTTACGCAAAAACTTGCTACTGTTATATATACATGGGGAATTTACCTGAAACTTCTTTTTATCCCATATCCTCTTACTCATGATTATTATCCCTATCATATAGAAATTACAAATTTTAGTAACCCCCTGGTTATTTTATCTGCATTAACCTGGCTTTTCCTTATTATTTATGCTTTAATAAATCTTAAAAGAAAAAATATAATAAGCTATGGCATATTGTTTTTTCTGATAACATTTTCAATTTCATCAAATCTTGTAATTAACATTGGGACATTTATGAATGAACGTTTTGTTTTTATTCCCTCGCTTGGATTTACAATAATTATATCTTATCTTATTACTGAAAAGCTGTCTTATGTAATCAATAAAAATAAATACCCTGTTGCTGCCATAAGTACAATTGTAATTATTATTACATTAATATTTTCAATACAAACTTATGCGAGAAGTTTTACATGGAAAGATGATTATACTTTATTTACAACTGATGTAAAAACATCGAGCAATAGTGCTAAATGCAATGTTTCTGCTGGTGGAATGATTTATCACAGAGCATTGAAAGAATCTGATATGAATAAACGAAATATAATGTTCAACCAGGCTATTAATTATCTTGAAAAGGGCGTTCGGATACATCCCACTTATATTGCTGGCTGGCTTGAACTTGGAAATGTCTATCTTGATGCTAAAAGGTATTCGGATGCCAAGGCTGCTTATGAAAAAGTCTTAAACATTAATCCCAAACATCCAAATGCCCTTAATAATATGCTTGTGCTTGCACAAAGAACAGCAATTGACAGTAACTATTCTTATTCTAATAAAGTATATTTAACTTTGTTAAAATATAAACCTCACGATAAAGATTATCTTTATTCTCTGGCATCTAATATGCTGGAACTACATAGAATTGATACCTGCAAAGTTATTCTTGAAGAAATTATTAAACAAGATTCTTTATATTACAAGGCTTATTTTAAATTAGGCGAACTTTATGGTCGTTATATGGGTAATTTAACTCTTTCGGAAGAATATTTTTTAAAAGCATATCAATTAAATCAAAAAGATCCATCTGTGCTTGAAAACCTTGGAATTGTTTATGGCTTAAATAAAAAATATTCTCTTTCAATAGAGTTTTTGAACAAAGCATTGATGTATGATCCCGACAATCCACGTATTTATATTAATCTCGCAAATACTTATTACCAGATGAATAATCCTGTAAAAGCCAAAGAATATATAGAGAAATCTAAAAAACTGAAAGAGAAATAACTTATTTATTATTTTCTGCCCGGGTATACTTTTAACGCTTCTTTTAGACAAATCATAGCTTTTTTCAAATCTTCAACATTCAGAACATAACTTATTCTTACTTCATTAATACCTTTATTAGGGGAAGAATAAAAACCTGTACCGGGTGCAAGCATTACAGTTTCATTATGATATGAAAAACTTTCCAGAAGCCATTGACAGAAATTGTCACAGTTATCGACGGGCAAACGTGCAAAAGCATAAAATGCACCAGTTGGAACAGGGCAGAAAGCTCCTTCTATATTATTTATAGATTCAACAACAAGATTTCTGCGGGCAATATATTCATTAATTACAGAATCAAAATATGATTTCGGAGTGTCAATAGCAGCTTCGGCAGCTATTTGTCCCAATGTTGGTGGACTTAGTCTTGCCTGTGCAAATTTCATAGCTGTATTTATCAGTTTTTTATTTTTTGAAATCAACGCTCCTATTCTGATACCACAAGCACTGTATCTTTTAGAAACAGAATCTATTAATACTACATTATCTGAAATATCAGTAAAATGCATTACTGAAAAATGTTTTTTATCATCATAACAAAACTCACGATACACCTCATCAGCAAAAAGGTATAAATCATATTTCCTTACAAGTTCTTTAAGCAATTCGAGTTCCTGTTGCGAATAAAGATAACCGGTTGGATTATTAGGATTGCAAATAAGAATAGCTTTTGTTTTTGGAGTAATAAGTTTTTCAAAATCTTGAATAGGAGGAAGTGCAAATCCATCTTCAATATGTGAAACAACCGGTACTATATTGACACCTGCATTAATTGCAAAACCATTATAATTTGCATAAAAGGGTTCAGGAGTAATAATTTCATCGCCAGGATCAAGGCACGACTGCATTGCAAAAAGCACAGCTTCTGACCCCCCCGTTGTTATTATTATATCTTCTGGAGAAATATTTATTCCATAACCAGAATAATATTTTGTGAGTTTTTCTCTATATGAAAGGTTCCCGGCCGAGTGACTGTATTCAACAACCTTCATATTAATGTTTCTTATTGCATTCATCATAATATCAGGAGTAGCAATATCGGGTTGCCCAATATTAAGATGATAAACTTTAATCCCTCTTTTTTTAACTTCATCAGAATAAGGTACCAATTTTCTTATTGGTGAAGCAGGCATTGATAAACCTTTGTTTGAAATTTTTGGCATAACTGTTAATTATTTTTCAGGTTCAGAAGTTGTATTAGTAACAGGCTGCACTGCTTCAACAACGTTTCCTTTTATTGTAAGTACTTCTGTTGAATTAATAGCATTTGATATAACAGTTATTTGTTTATTAAATGCTCCCAGCCTTTGTGTATCATAACCAACTTTTATTGAATTTGATTCGCCTGGCAATACTGGTTTTTGATCCCATGTCGGTGTTGTACAACCACAGGATTTCTGAACCGATGTTATTATTAAAGGCTCATTACCAATATTTTTGAAAACAAATTCACAGGTTCCATCAGATCCTTTGGTAATAGTACCATAATCGTGAACTTTTTTATCAAATTTAATTTCCGGTGCTGAAGTTTGAGATATTACACTCAATGAAAATAAAATAATTGCATTTAATGTTAAAATTACTTTTTTCATAGTATTATTGTTTTTATTGGTTTATTATTATAATCACGTATTAAAATATTATCGTGCAACAGGTGTTGCAGAATTATTAATTGCTTTTATTGGCATTATTTCAGAAGGTTTTTTCAAAACATTACCTTTTATTGCTAAATTTACAATTCCATTTTGTGCATTTGAATAAACGGAAATTTGCTTATTTATTGGACCTATCCTTCTTGTATCATAAACTACTTTAATTGCCCCTCTTTGCCCTGGCAATACAGGCTCTTTTGTCCACTCGGGAACTGTACATCCACAATTAGATTTAACATTATCTATAATTAAAGGTTCATTCCCTGTATTGGTAAACTCAAATACAGTTGTTCCATTATCATTTTGATAAATGTTACCATAATCATGAACAAGTTTGTCAAATTTTATTTCGGCTCCTTTTTGTTCCTGAGCCGTTGATGTTGACA
>JAKIYJ010000061.1 GCA_022708585.1 Bacteroidota bacterium | reverse complement strand
AGATAAAAGCAACAATAATTCATCAGAAGAAACAATTAACAAATCAGATGATTTATAAATTATCAGATTTCATTTAACATAATTATAATTTAGTTTTAAATAATTTATAATTTTGAAATATGATAATACCTTATTATTTTTGTTGGTGAAAAAAAAATAATTTTTCATATAAAATATTTCCAGGATAATTAAAAAAATGACAAATAAAAAATATATCATGAAAATTGGAAGGATAATAATTACGAGTGTTTTAATATCATTAATAATGGCAGGGACAAGCCATTCACAACCCAGAAATTATGCTCAGGAGGCTGACAAAGCGTTTAAACTTGATCAGTATTCTATTGCTATTGATTTGTATAAAAAAGCATACAGTAAAGTTAAAAAGAACAGGACTGAAAAGACAAGACTTCTCTTTATGATAGCTGAAAGTTACAGAATGCAAGGAGACTTTAAAAATGCCGAATCGAGTTACAAAAGAGTTGTGAGGGCTAATTATCCAGACCCTATTGCAATATTGTATTATGCAGATGCATTGAAAGCAAATGGTAAATATACTGATGCTATTATAGAATATAATGCTTATGCTGCGAAGGTACCATCCGATCCACGCGGTTCAAAGGGTGCGGAGTCATCGGCTTTAGCTCAGAAATGGATTGATAATCCTACAAGATATGAGGTTTCAAATGAAAAAAAATTCAATTCCAGAGAAAGTGATTTTTGTCCTGCCTGGGCAGATAAGAATTATAAAGCATTAATGTTCACTTCTAATCGTGAGGGTAGTATAGGCAATCGCCCCGATGATTGGACAGGCGCTGGTTATACCGATATATGGATCGCTACTCAATCGCGTGCTGGTACATGGAGTACTCCTGTACTTCTTGATGAAGATAATATTAACTCTCCTGTTAATGAAGGAGCTGCTATTTTAAATGATAAGGCTAATATTATTTATTTTACAAGATGCCCTGTTGAAAAGAAAAAACAATTAGGCTGTCAAATCTATGAAGCGAAGAAAAAAGGCAAAGGCTGGAGCGAACCACAATTGATAGAAATTACAGCCGATAGCTTTACTGTTGGTCATCCTTCGCTAAGTAAAGATGAGTTGGAACTTTACTTTTCATCAAATATGCCTGGTGGATATGGTGGCAAGGATATATGGGTTATAAAAAGGACTTCAAAATCGAAATCATGGGGTAAAGCAGAAAATTTAGGATCTACAATAAATACAGCAGGCGATGAAATGTATCCATATATTAGAGATAATGGGATTTTATACTTTTCATCTAATGAACTTATTGGTATGGGAGGGCTTGATATTTTCAAAGTTGAAAAAATTGGTGATGCATGGGGTGTTCCCGAAAATATGAAATATCCTATTAATTCTCCCAGTGATGATTTTGCAATTATATTTCAGGGCAATAAGGAAGAAGGCTATCTCTCTTCTAATCGCAGTGGAGGAAGGGGAAATGATGACCTTTACTATTTTATAAAACCTCCTTTAATTTTTACTCTTAGTGGAAAAGTTACTGATGAAAGTACAGGCAAAATTATTCCCAAAGCCATTGTTACCTGTACGGGTTCCGATGGTTCTTCTTATATAGATACAACCAACCAAACCGGCGCTTATAACTTTGATAAAACACAAATACTGGAAAATACTTCTTATGTACTTACAGTTAAAAAAGAAGGCTATTTTGGAGGAAGAGGCACTGAAACCACGGTTGGGTTAACACAAAGTACAGATCTTGTTCTGGATTTCGTTTTAACTCCTATTCCTGTTAAACCTATTGTTTTACCTGAAATACTTTACGATCTTGATAAATGGGAATTAAAACCTCAATACAGAGATTCTCTTAACGGGCTTTATGAAACTCTTGTTAATAATGAAAACATTACTATTGAATTAGGTTCACATACTGATAGTCGTGCATCAAAAGAATATAATTACGAGTTGTCACAGAAAAGAGCTCAATCTGTCGTTGATTATCTTATCAGCAAAGGCATAGCACCCGATAGATTGGTTGCAAAAGGTTATGGCGAAGATGTACCCCGTGAACTGGAAACAGATAAAGTAGTCATTTATAATGGCAAACCATACCACTTTAAAAAAGGTACTGTCATTACAGATGAATTTATTGCGACATTAAAAACCAATGATGAAAAAGAAGCAGCTCATCAATTGAACCGTCGTACTACATTTAGAATACTTAGAACCGATTATGTACCCGGTACCCAAATAACACCAGGTAAAAAACCTGAAATTCAGATTATTAAAGAGAATGAAAATCCTCAACCCTTACCAGAAGAAAATATAAAACCCAATCCAGAAAATGTAAAACCAGGTTCTGAACAGAATCCTCTTCCAGAACCTAAAAAGTAATTATTGAATGAGTTTGATTTAATTATTTTTCTTTAAAAGTATAATTTTTTGGACTTAAAATAATAAAACTGCATTCTGTTAGTTTTCAGGATGCATGTTTTTTAGGGCGTAATATTTTTATGAAATTGTAAATATATGCTTGATAAACTTAAATCAATATACGATAAATTTTGTGAACTTGAACAGCAAATCAACGCTCCTGAAGCTATGAGCGATATGAAAAGATATATTAAGCTCAATAAAAATTATAAGGAATTACAACCATTAGCGGAAATTTATTTAACATATAATAAATTACTTCAAGATATAACATCAGCCAAAGAACTGCTTTATAATGAGAAGGATAATGATTTTAAGGAGTTGGCAAAAGAAGAGTTGCAAAAATTGATGGAGCAAAAGGGAAAAATTGAAGAAGAAATAAAATTAATGTTAGTGCCTGCTGATCCTCAGGACAATAAAAATGCAATATTAGAGATTAGAGCAGGTACAGGAGGTGATGAGGCTTCCATATTTGCTGGTGATTTATTTCGTATGTATTCAAAATATTGTGAGAAAAAAGGGTGGAAACTTGAAATTATCAACCTTACAGATGGAACAGTTGGTGGTTTTAAGGAAATAATCGCCAATATAAAGGGAGATAAGGTTTACGGACAATTAAAATATGAATCCGGGGTACATAGAGTACAACGTGTTCCCCAAACTGAAACACAGGGGAGGATTCATACATCGGCTGCTTCAGTTGTTGTTCTTCCAGAAGCAGATGAGCTTGATGTAGAAATTAAACCTTCGGATATTAGAAAAGATACTTATTGCTCTTCTGGTCCTGGTGGCCAATCTGTTAACACCACCTATTCGGCTGTTAGATTAACACATATTCCAACAGGTATTGTTGTTATTTGCCAGGATCAAAAATCTCAGATAAAAAATTATGACAAAGCACTTGCTGTTCTTAGAAGCAGGATTTATGAGATAGAATATAAAAAATATCTTGATGATGTTGCAAGCAAGAGAAAAACAATGATATCCACTGGCGATCGTTCAGCCAAAATAAGGACATATAATTATCCACAAGGTCGTGTTACAGATCACAGGATTGGCCTTAGTCTTTATAATCTCCCATTGATAATGGATGGTGAGATTCAAGAATTTATAGATGCACTTCAAATAGCTGAAAATGCAGAAAAACTGCAGGAAGCAGGTAATATGATATAATTATTTTACTCAACAAAAGTTATCCAGCCATATTTATCTATTTCATCACCATATTGAATACCTTGCAGTTTATTAAATAATTTAGTAGAAACAGGGCCTGATTTACCATCTTTACAAAAGTTATAAACTATGCCGTTACTTCTATCAGCAATTTTTTTAATAGGAGAAATTACAGCAGCAGTCCCGCAAGCACCGACTTCATCAAATTCAACGAGTTCTTCAACTCTAACAGGTCTTTGTTCAACTTTTAACCCAATTTCTTCTGCAATCTTCATTAAGGATTTGTTAGTAATTGAAGGCAAAATAGAATTGGATTTGGGGGTTATGTATTTATCTCCTTTAATTGCGAAGAAATTAGCAGGCCCACATTCATCAATATAAATTCCTTCTTTTGAATCAACAAACACAACTGAGTTATATCCTTCATTGTGTGCTCTGACAATTGCTAAAAGACTGGCAGCATAATTGCCACCGACTTTAATATGCCCTGTTCCGTGAGGTGCAGCACGGTCATAGTCTCTTACAAGTTGAAAATCCACTGGTTTAAAACCTTCCTTAAAATAAGGACCAACAGGAGTAACAAATACAACAAAAGTATATTCTTTTGCGGGTTTTACTCCTACTTCGGCACCCGAACCGAAAAGTAAAGGTCTTATATATAATGAAGCCCCTGTGCCATAAGGAGGAACAAACTCTTTATTATTAATAATCGCCATTGTTATGGCTTTATAAAAAAGTTCTTCCGGAATTTCCTGCATAACAATACCACGCGCAGAAGAATTCATTCTCGCCGCATTATCCCTCCATCTAAATAATCTTATTTTACCATCTTTGCCCATAAAAGCTTTCATGCCTTCAAAAGCCTCCTGCCCATAATGCAGACCAGTAGCTGCAATGTGAACATTCATGAATTCAGAATTTGATAATTCTGGTTCGCTCCATTTCCCATTGGTATAATAACATCTTACATTGTAATTTGTTTTGTAATAACCAAAAGGCAGACTTTTCCAATCAATACCTGTCATAACATAACTTTTTAAATTTAACTTTTTGTTTTTATTTATTAAAAATATTATTATTTAAAAATTGCCAAGTTAGTAATATTATTTATAAAAATAATTGTTTTATTAAAAAATTTTTACTGTGATAAATTATGCTTACATTAATAAAAAATGAGCATTGGTTTTAATTTTGAGAATTTAAAGAATTTTATTCTTTTTATGATTGAAAAATTTTATTAACATATTAATTTTATATGTTATTGCATTATATTTTTGTAAAATTATGATAAGCAAGTTAACAATACAAAATATTTTAGATGCTGTTCGTATAGAAGAGGTTATAGGCGATTTTGTCAGTCTTAAAAAAAGAGGATCTAATATGATTGGTCTGTGTCCTTTTCATAATGAGAAAACGCCTTCTTTTACAGTATCACCATCCAGAGGTATTTATAAATGTTTCGGATGTGGAAAGGCAGGTAATGCAGTAAATTTTATTATGGAGCATGAACACTATTCTTATCCAGAAGCATTAAGATGTCTTGCCAAACGATTTAATGTTGAAATAGAGGAAGAAGAATATAATCCTGATGAACAACAAGCCATCAGTAATCGCGAAAGCATGTTTAAACTAAATTCTTTTGCAACTGAATATTTTGCGGACCAACTTTATAACACAGAACGAGGTAAAGCCATTGGATTAACATATTTTGTTGATAAAAGAGGATATTCTGACGACATAATAAAATTGTTTCAATTAGGATACAGCAATGATGAATATGATGCTTTTTATAGAGCCTCTATAAATTCAGGATTTAAAAAGGAATTTCTTATTAAAACAGGTTTAGTTATTGAAAAGGAAAATAAAAAATATGATCTTTTCAGAGACAGAGTCATATTTCCAATACATAATATAGCTGGCAGAATAGTTGGTTTTGGAGGAAGAATACTTACCAATGACAAAAGCAAACCTAAATATGTTAATTCTCCTGAATCTGAAATATATAATAAAAGTGATATACTGTATGGAATTTATTTTGCAAAAAGCTCTATTATCTCACATGATAATTGCTATTTAGTTGAAGGTTATACTGATGTTTTATCACTGGTACAGGCTGGTATTAAAAATGTTGTTGCCTCTTCCGGTACTTCACTTACTACGGGGCAAATTAAACTTATTAGACGTTATACACCCAACATTACTATTTTGTATGATGGTGATGCAGCAGGAATTAAAGCCTCTTTTAGAGGAATTGATATGATTTTGTCCGAAGGAATGAATGTTAAAATTGTACTTTTTCCCGAAGGTGATGACCCCGATTCTTTCGCTCACCATCATAGCCCAGCAGAAGTGCAGGAATATATTACAAAACAGGCAACTGATTTTATTACTTTTAAAACAAATTTATTGCTTGCAGAAACTGCAAAAGATCCTGTTAAAAAAGCTACATTGGTAAAAGAAATCATTAATACCATTTCTCTCATTCCTGACGCTATTATTAGAAGTTTCTATATTAGAGAGTGCAGTAATCTTATGAATATTTCTGAACCATCCCTTATTAATGAACTTAATAAACAATTACGTTTTAAAAATAAGCAAAAGAATTCACAGTCATCATATACAATTGAAGAACAAACAAATATATCTGAATATCAACCTGTTACTGATTACTTCGACAGCCTGGCTCAGGAAAAAGAAATAATACGGCTATTGTTAAATTACGGTAACAAAGAAATTAAATTTATTGTACGAGAAAAAAATGATAATAGTATAATAGAACATTTTGTTGAAGTATTAATAACTGTTGCAGAATTTATTATTACTGAACTTGAAAGAGATGAGATAACATTTACCAATGCTACCTGTAAAAAAGTATATGATGAATATACATTTTTATTCAAAAAAGGGAAACTACCCGAAAGCATTTATTTTCTTTCACATCAAGAACCTGATATTTCCGAAATGGCTACCAGCATTTTAATTTCACCTTATGACCTTGCCAACTGGGGTGGTAAACCTAAAATATACGTTCCTCCAGAAGACTATGATCTTAAAAAAACAGTTGAAACAAGCATTCTCGCTTTTAAAGCAAAACGTATTGAAAAAAAAATTTATGAAAACAAAAAACAAATTGAAATGGCTCAGTCTGCTGGTGATGAAGAAAAACTAATACAATTGCTTAAACAGAAAAAAATTCTTGATGATATTAAAAAATTAATCAATGCAGATAAGTTGGGAAGAGTGGTAATACATTAAAATTACATATCTGAATTATTTTTTTCAATCAATTTAATAATTTTGTCTTTATCTTTTATCATTTCATTAAGAGTAGTAATTTGTTCTTCAAGTTTCTGAATTTTATCCTCTAACTCCTTAACTTTTTCCATATTTGAATATTGATTGAAATTATGATAATCTTCTACTTTTGAATCATTCTTATCATCAGGAACAAAATACAGTGAAAAAAAATTGAAATTCAAAACGGAACTTATTTTAGATAATAATTCAGTGTCTATAGAGTCACGTTGATAAATATCGTATACATTTCTGATATGTTTGTTTATACGACGAGCAAATTCGGCATTGCTAAACCCCCTTTCCTTTACTTTATCACGTATAACATTGCCAATTTTGACCATAATAAAAACAAAGGTATTAGCAAAATTCAATGTTCAATTTTTGCAAAAGGACAAATATTTGCAATATATAGTGTAAAATATTTGCAATATTTTTTTATTAACTGACCTGATTTGTGAAATATCCTTAACAGCAATGTAATAATATTACATATTACAAATAGGATATTTTATATAAAAAAGATAAGGAAGCCGATGGTTTACGCGAAGGAAGTTTATCTAAAACATATTATTTTGAAGTTTTAGCCAATTCCTTTTTAGCAGTTTTTTTAGCAGATCTTTTTTTACCAAGCATAATAAAGTCATAAGCAACAGGTGCCGCATTAAATACGGAAGAGTAAGTTCCAATAGCAATACCTACAGTTAGTGCGAATACCAGACCTCTTATAACTTCACCTCCAAATATTAACATGGCAATAAGTGTAACCAATGTAGTACCAGAAGTATTTATAGTTCTGCCTAATGTACTGTTCGTAGCATCATTCATATTTGTCATTAATTCTTTTTTAGGATGCAGCCTGGTATATTCTCTTATTCTATCAAAAATAATAACGGTGTCATTGATTGAATATCCCATAATAGTAAGTATTGCCGCTATAAATGATTGGTCTACTTCCAAAGTAAAGGGCATAATTTTATAAAAGAGTGAATATATTGAAATAACTATTATAGAATCG